>JACRDW010000008.1 GCA_016212785.1 Methanobacteriota archaeon
ATGATTCTGGAAAAGGGGTATAAGATAAACCTTAAACTGGTCAGGAAGAAACTTGCGGATGTGAAACAAAAATTTGAGGTTGAAAGAATTTTTAAAAATGCTCAGAAGATCTACTCAAAGTGGGACATGGAGATAAGCCAATTGACGAACAAACCAGTAGAATTCATGACTGTAATAAAGAGATTGCAGAAGGAGTTCAAATATAAATCAAAGAGTCTTGCGCCAGGGTAGCACTATGAATAGAATTTTTCAAGCACTATTTCATAGATTCTCTTCCGCACGGTTTTTGTTTTCTGCACCACTCTCTTTTTTTCCACGTCCTGATAGCTCGTCACAGTCCTCTTTTTCTCCACGTCCTTGTATCCTGTCTTAACCTCCTTCCAGCTCCACTGCGCATTTATCTTCGCAATCATGTTCGTAAACCATGCCTTATTCTCAATTACGAATATATAGTCATCCGCATGGTCCGGAGTAAAAGAAAATTCAGATTTTTTTACATCTTTCAGCGAAACGTAGGGTTTGTTTTCCGTGCCTTCCTTCCAGGCATTGAAGTTCTTCTTGTCGAATATGTAGAAGTTTATCTCATTGCCCGTAGCCTCTGAAATCTCGCCAGTTATAATGTTCTGCGTCTTGCCTTCCGGGTCTATGTAGGAGAAGACATGCTTATAGCCTCTTGCAGGCACAGGTTCAAGACGGTCGCCGAACAGTATCGTGCTCTTCGGCTCGGTAATCGTGTACGGTTCCTTTTCATAATAAGTTTCGACAGTTGTGACGGGCTCCTTCACGACATAGGTTTCTGTAACTTCGTAAGTTTCCTTGGTATTCACAGGAGTCAGGAGAATCCCTATCAGAAGCAGTAGCCCAACAGTGAAACCAATCTTGAGTCTGCTCTTCGCAACGCCAGCTCTTACCGGCTTTCTCTCTCCGACGCTAACTTTTTTCAGAGAACTCTCGCACTTTTTACAAAATACTTCGTCGTCTCCTATCTTGCTGCCGCATCTGGGACAGAATGGCATGCACTAACTATCGTTTTGGCGCATATTTAAAGTTTACCACTTCAAAAAGTTTGCAGCTCTCCGTTTATAACCATCTCAGAAATTTTGGTTATTTCAGACAGATGTATATCCACGATGCTCTCGCACTTCTGTTTCACTTTTTTGAAGCTATCTGAGCTGTTCATCAAAAGCTGAACATTTGCTGCCTTGGGCCGGTCTATCGGAGCCCCTATCTGGCTCAGCAGCTTTACGTATACTTCTCTTACGTCCTCGGCTACAGCAGCAATATCTTTTGCAATTTCAAGCGACAGGTGGTTGTAAAGCTTGCCGACGTGATTTATCGGATTTTTGCCTGCCGCCGCTTCCATCGACATGAACCTGTTGGTCGTAATTAATCCGTTAACTCTGTTGCCCCTGCCCACGCTGCCGTCGTCCCCCATTTCAGCAGAAGTGCCAATCACGGTAAGATAAACCGAACCTCTCTCGTAGTCGTCTGCGGTATTTATCATGACTTCTACGTCTCTATTAGTAATTTTATTTGCAAGTTTCAGGATTTCTTCTCTCATGTTTTCCTTAACGCTTCGGTAGTGATCCAAGTCAGGAATGTATTTCGAAACCATCGCATTTGCTATTGTGAGAGTAATGTTGTTGTTCTCCCGCAGCCCCATGACCTTTATGTCCTCTCCGCTCTCAGGGAATTTTTTCTTGAATTTTTCAGAGTTCATGAGCCTCTCCGTTTCCAGCACGAGTTTTTCCGTTTCTGAAAGCGGAGCGAAGGAAACTCCGAATGAGGTGTCGTTTGCCAGCGGTATCTCTAGCTTCCGCTTGAATACGTCTACCAGGTCAGCAGAACCCTGACCGATTCGTGAATCTATGACGACGTCATTGTCAACATCTAAGTTGCGCAGGGTCTTGCGCAGGTATTCTTTTGCTGCATGAATCGCAACTTTATTTACTGGCACCAGCTCGTTTCCGACCGTCGTTGTAGCTCTTCCTGAAAGCAGCACATAGATTGGATTTAAAATCCTTCCTCCTCCGAATACCGGAGAAGCGCGCCCGCCCACGATTTCAACCTGGTCTGTGTTGTGGTGCAGTACTTTGCCGAAACTTTCCATGTATTCTCTGCACAGTGCCCTACTAACTGAGTCAGCGATTCCGTCTGCCAAGCTGTCGGGATGCCCCAGACCCTTTCTCTCAACGATTTCTATCTCCTGCTCCTCCACGGGAGTTCTCCTTACTTCTTCTACTACGATATTTCTCCTGACCATATGAACATCTCCTTCATTTATTTATGTCCATGCTTTTTAATATTTTCGCAATTTCGAGTATTTTCTCTTCACTCATCTCCAGTATGTCAAGCTTTTTCAGCTCGATTGCAGCGCCGTTTTTAAGAAATCGCTCGTAAGCCGGACAGGGGGTCAGAAGCGCTGCTCCGAATTCTGTTTTCAAGCCTTTTTCCCTTGCTTTCACGGCAAATTTTTTTGCATCTCCGCTGAGCTCGATTCCAACGCATATCCCGCGCTTATCGTTGTGTACAATGCCTCTTAACTCGTTCTTTAGCAGCTGCGCTGCTCTTGTTAAAGCTTTGATTGTCCTGCCTGCATTTTTCAGCTCCTCAACTATTCCTGCGCAGGTAACAGGGCTCACTCTGCATGCTTTAATTACGTCAGCAGCGTTGCCCAATATTTCCGGATTGTTCGTAGAAATAAATCCGCCGTTTAAAACATTTAAGATTTTTGGTGCTCCGGTTGAGCAAACGATGACATCAGCATAGCTACCATCCGCAAGTTTATAATCGCCAATTGCTCCCGAGGCATCCTCGATGAGCAGGACTTCGTTTTCCTTGCACACCCTGGAAATTTCTCTAACATCCTGCTCAGCCATGTATCCTGCGAAAGAGGTTATAAGCAGCGCCTTTGGTTTGTGCTTCTCCATTGCCCTACCTAGAACTTCGGGTTCTATCAGCCCTAAATTTGTTTCAACCTCGCACACCTCCAGTCCCAGAAGCCTTGGATAGCTCTTAAAACCTTTCCATCCCCCCTGGTCAGGAATCATCACTCTGCCGTTTATGCCCTTCAGCACTGCAAGTATTGCTGCGTTGCCGCTCGATACGAGCTTAACATGCCTGTGCTTTGTAACTTCGGAGATGGCGCGTATTGCTTTACGAGTTTCCTCATGCCTGGAGGCACAGCAAGCCTCACTTCCGAGTTTTAGCGCCGCAGCGCTCATGGCTTTTCTCGCTTCAAGACAAGGCTTTCTGTGCGGGAACATGTGTATCGCAGGAAATTATGCCTATGCGTGCATATAAAGAATCCGAAACTTTTTTATGTTATCCTGACTCATGACAGTCAGAGGTGAACAGATGAAACTGATACTTTTAGGCGCTCCTGGCGCTGGAAAGGGCACCCAGGCCCAGAAACTGGTGAAGCGCTTCAAAATACCCCAGATATCAACCGGAGACCTCCTAAGGGCAGCCGTTGCCAGCGGAACTGACCTTGGCAGACATGCTAATGAATACATGACTGCCGGCAAGCTTGTCCCAGATGGGATTGTCATAGGTCTAATCCAAGAGCGGCTCAAAGAGGATGATTGTAAAAATGGTTTCATACTGGACGGATTTCCCAGGACGATAGCCCAGGCAGAGAAGCTCAAAGATATCACAGACATCGATGCTGTGGTTAACGTAGATGTGGATACCTCTATCCTGGTTGAGAGACTCACCGGCCGCAGGACATGCAAAAACTGCAATGCCGTGTTCCATACGGTTTTCAATCCTCCGAAAGAAGAGGGTGTGTGTGATGCCTGCGGAGGTGAACTCTATCAGAGAGCCGATGACAACGAGGAAACTGTGAGAAACAGGATAGATACCTATAATAAGAACACAGCCCCCCTGATATATTACTATAAAGATTCGGGGAAGCTTCGGAACGTAGACGGCCGGGGGGGCATCGACGGGATATTCCAGAACATCCTGAAGGTCGTTAAAACGGTATCGTAAACGTAAACCTGCTTCCTTTGCCTAACTCGCTCTCAGCCCAGATTTTGCCGCCGTGAGCTTCCACGATTTCCTTCGCAACAGCCAAGCCTAGACCAGCACCGCCGTACCTCCTGGTAGAAGAGGCATCAGCCTGATAAAACCTCTCAAAAACTTTTGATAAATGCTCTTTAGCAATTCCTATTCCGGCATCGCTGACGCTCACCTCCGCAAACTCTCCCCTTCGTTTTGCTTCAATCAAAACCTCCCCGCCCTCTTTGCTGAACTTTATCGCATTGTCGATAAGATTCGAAAGCACGTGGCGCAGCTCGTTGAAGTCAGCCTTCACTTCCAGGCTCTCGGGAATAGAGGTTTTTACTTTAACATCGCTCTTCACAGCAATTGGCAGCATCTCGAATACGACTGCCTCAACAGCCTGCTTTAAATCAATGCTCTCAAACTCCAGCTTTAGTGCCCCCCTCTCAATCCTTGCGACGTCTATTAAATCGCCGACGATTCTGTTCTGTTTGAGCAGTGCATTCCTGCCCATTGCAAGCAGCTCTTTTCTTTTTTTCTCATCCGTTTCTTCAAGTGCAAGTTCGATTGCGCTCTTGCATATTGTTATGGGTGTCCTGAGCTCGTGTGAAACGTTTGCTACTATGTTGCCCTTCAACTCGTCGAGGGATTTGAGCTCTTCGTAGGCATGCTGGAGTTCTTCGTGGGATTCCTTCAGCTCTCTCTGCAGCGCAATTTTCTTCTCTGCGAGGTAGCCAAAGTACATAGAGGCAATAGGTGCTCCAAGCATGAATACGTAAATTAGTTGCACTAGAGGAACCGAGGGTTGCTCGGAGTACTCGTGCACGATAAAGCACATTAGCACTACCCACCCGCTCACACCTAGCGAATAGCTGAGCCAGTGCTCCCTGATGTACGCTGCAATTTTCAAAATTTATTCTCCTTCAGTTTGTGCTTTACGAGCAGTTCATCAGCCCAGTTTATTGCGTCCGCAAGGGGCAGCTCATCCACCAGAAAGACGAATGCTATCTCGCTTATCATTCTCTTCAAATCTTCCCTGCTCATTTCCCTCTCAGTCTCTACGTACTCTGCCAGAACGGTTTGAAGCACTTCGCCCGCCTTCCGCTTGCCCAGAATCAGCTCCACGGAAGCCCAGGTATCGGTTATAGTGCTAACAAGCACATAACTGCCGCTCTTCTTCATCAGCTCCAGATACCAGCCGTATTTTTTAAGCCAGGCTGAACCTGAAATTCGGGGCCTGTGTTTAGCGCTTTTTTTGACTACCCTGTCCCCGATTTTCTTGAGCATTCTGTCTATTTCCCTACCCATATCAGAGACGTAGTACGTGCCTTCCCTGTCCTGCTCGACTACGCCAGACTCCTTGAGTATCTTCAAATGAAAGCTCAGCTTGGGCGGAACCGTGTATCCGAGTTTTTTGTACAGCTCTGCAAAGCTCGACTTGCCCACCTGCCTTAAAAAGTTGAGTATGTCCTTCCTTTTTGGATTTGAAACAGCTTTAACAATGTACTCCGTGCGAAGATTTGCAAGCTGCTCCCTAACGGCCCTCTTCTGCTCCTCGCTTATCTTACCAGCTCCCAGAAGTAGTACCGAGCTGCTTGGAGCTACTTTCTCGTTCAGCTCGACAAGTGCGTCTAAAAATTCTGCGAGAGTGTTTCTCTCTATTAGATGCTCCAGGGAATCGACAAGCACAATGCCGTCTCCGGTATTCTGCACAAACTCCTGAATTTCTGTTTTAAGCTTGTCCAGTCCCTCAATATTTCTTACGTTTTCAAGCATGTACTTCTGCCCGACTGCGCTTGGATTCTCCTTGGTAAGCAGCAAGCCCTCGCCACCGCTGAAAACAAGCTTGGCAAAAGTCAGGGCAGCGTCTGCGTCCTCGATCAAATAAGTGACGCCCTGCCCGAATTCCACTTCCGGCTTGAAAACCAGACACTTATCTATCGAGTTCCTTCTTTTTTTGCAGAACTTCACCCTTTCGCAGGAAAAGCAGTCTAAATTTTTTTCGGCAGCGCAGAGATACGCCTCGCAGTATGTGCGCTTTTCATCTTTGAGGCACCCGAGGCACTGGGCATCTCGAAACTGGTCGCAAATCTCGCAGTTTATGCCGCAAACACTCATACTACTCCTTCTGTGAGCCACCTAACAACTTTTACTAATTCTTTTCTGTCTATTGGCTTGACTATGTACGCATCGCACTTCGCATCCTGAAAGCTTCTTATTTTATCCTCTTTTTCGTATTTCACGGTGAGCATTGCGACAGGAATCTGCCTTGTCTTCGGATTCTGCTTGAGCTTTTTCGTCGTCTCCCAGCCGTTCAAGCCGGGCATCATTATGTCCATCAAAATCAGCTTCGGCTTCTCTTTTTCGACTTTATTGAGGCATTCTTCTCCGCTTAGGCATCCTATGACTTCGTAGCCCTCTGCGCCCAGCATCTCCTCCACGAGTCTCAATATATCCGGCTCGTCGTCCACGACCATTACCTTCATTTTCAATCCACTCCTTTTGTCAGCCTCCTCGAAGCTTCGTCCTTCGGACTTGCTTCTCGTCGCCCGACACTGCTGACAAGCGTCGTGTCTTGACCCATGTTGTACTTGCTCTCGCAAGTAATTTTCCCCGAGGGCTTTTTTTAAAAGGGCTCATTTTCAATCCACCCCTTTTCTCAGCACTTCGTGCCGAGACCCTGTTCTCACTCGCTCTTACTGAGTGAGTGTCTTGACCAGTATGTACTTCATCAGGTCCACCATCCTGCACGAGAAGCCCCACTCGTTGTCGTACCACGCAAGCACCTTTACGAAGTTTCCCCCTATTACGCCGGTGCTCAAGCCGTCCACGATTGCGGAGTGCGGATTGCCTATTATATCCACAGAAACGAGCGGCAGTTCTGTATATTCCAAAATTCCCTTCAGCTCTTTTTCTGAGGCTCTCTTGAGGGCGGCATTGACCTCTTCCTTGGTCACTTCCTTTCCTAACTCTGCGACTAAATCGTTTATCGAGCCGTTTGGAGTAGGTACCCTGAGCGACAGCCCGTCTAATTTACCCTGAAGCTCCGGCAGTACGAGCCCAATCGCCCTCGCAGCTCCGGTCGTAGTTGGTATTATAGAAAGAGCTGCGGCTCTCGCCCTGCGCAAATCCTTGTGCGGAAGGTCGAGAATGCGCTGGTCGTTTGTGTAAGAATGGCAGGTCGTCATGAATCCCCGCTTTACCGTAAAATTGTCGTTGAGAACCTTAACGACAGGCGCAAGGCAGTTCGTAGTGCAGGAAGCATTTGAGATTATGTTGTGCCTTGCTGCGTCGTAGCTCTCGTGATTCACCCCCATCACAATGGTTATGTCTGGATTTTTTGCAGGCGCAGAGATTATGACTTTTTTAGCGCCCACGCTGAGATGCTTTGCCGCACCGTCTCTGTCTGTGAAAAAGCCGGTAGATTCGATTGTAATGTCTACGCCAAGATTTTTCCAGGGCAGGTTCGCAGGGTCTTTCTCCGCAAGAACTTTAACTTCGCTGCCGTCCACGATTATCGCTCCGTCCTTCGCCCTCACCTCTGCATCGTAAATGCCGTGCACAGAATCGTACTTCAGCAGGTGTGCCAGAGTCTTTGCATCAGTCAGGTCATTAACAGCAACGATTTCAAACTTTTTCCTAAACTCCCTGTCGCCCATCGCAGCCCTGAAGATGTTTCTCCCTATTCTCCCGAAGCCGTTGATTGCTACCTTCATTTTCGAACACTCCTTTTGTCAGCCTCCTCGAAGCTTCGTCCTTCGGACTTGCTTCTCGTCGCCCGACACTGCTGACAAGCGTCGTTCTCGACCAAAATGCGGACGTAGGAGTCAAATAGGTTGACATTAATGACTCCTACGTCAGTTTATCAGACCTCTTTGAATTTAAAGTTTTTGAATGTTTACTTAAAAAACTGCCCCTCGACCCTCAGGAGTCTTTTGTATAAATTCTCGACCTGATGCGTATCCAGCTTGCTCAGGAGGCTCAGCCTGTATTTTTCGTTTACCCTGATGCCCATCTGCTCCACATAGCGCTTCAGCTTCTTTGCAAGCTTGTGCCCCTCCCTGTCCGTATCTGTAAACAGAATTACCTCACTGCATCTGCTGGCTATCCCTTCGCAGAGCTCGTAAAAAGGAGAAGAAGAGATATAGAAAAATTCTGCGTCTATGCCCAGGCAGCGAAGAGCCTCTTC
>JACRDW010000108.1 GCA_016212785.1 Methanobacteriota archaeon
CAATTGCTGGAAGAGTGCCGGCCGAGCAAATCTGGGGAGCAGGATTATTTACTGCGTTTTTTTGGTTTATCTTGGGCACTACCGGAGCTATTAACTGGGTAGCAAAGCTAGCAACTAAACCCGTTGTCCGCGGCATAATGCTCGGCCTGGGGCTCAGCTTCGTCTGGCAGGGCGTGGGGATGATGAAGAGCGCTCCCGTAATAGCCGCTGTCGCAGTGATTTGGACCTTGCTTCTCTTCGCGCAGGAGAGAATTCCTGCAATGCTCGCGCTACTTGCCTTCGGAATAGCTGCGGCATTTATACTGAATCCTGCCCTTGCCGGCGAACTTGCAAAAACCAGCATCCACTTCAAGCTGCCCTACGTAACTGTTGGAAGAATTGACCGGGAATCCTTCCTTCTCGGCACTGCAATTTTTGCAATACCTCAGATTCCCCTTACTCTGGGCAATGCAATAATCGCAGTAACCGCTGAGAACAACGAACTTTTTCCAAACCGCAAAGTGAGCGAGAGGAAAGTATGCCTAACAACAGGTGCAATGAACCTCGGCTCAACAATTTTCGGAGGAGTGCCGCAGTGCCATGGAGCAGGAGGAATGGCAGGACATGTAAAGTTCGGCGCAAGGACAGGCGGCGCACTCGTAATTCTCGGAGCTATTGTTACGGCAGTCGCGCTCTTTTTCAGCGAATCCGTAACCCTGATATTTAACCTGTTTCCAGAGCCAATACTCGGGGTTATACTCTTCTATGCAGGAGCCGAACTCGCTTCAATAGTCAAGGACATAGGCGCAGACAGGAGAGACGTTTATGTAATGGTTGTTACAGCGGGAGCTGCGCTCTTCAACATGGGCGTCGCTTTCGTGATTGGAATATTTTTCAGCTATTTTATAACGAAGGGTTGGACGAGGGTTTAGGTTTCTACTTCTTGTCCAAGTGTATCCTGCTGCTTACCACGCCCCGCTGGTCCTGATACTTGCTATCTCTTGAGGGGTGTCCATAAGGCAGCTCAGAAACGCTGCTCAGCGTTTCAAAACTTATCTGGCAAATTCTCATCCCGGGGTAAAGCGCAATCGGCATTTTACCAACGTTGCTCAGCTCAATCGTTACATTGCCTTTGAAGCCAGGGTCTATGAAGCCAGCGGTTGCATGAATCAAAAGCGCGAGCCTGCCGAGGCTACTCCTTCCGTCTACGTGCGCGACCAGATCGTCCGGGATTTCGACCCACTCGATGGTGCTTGCCAGTGCGAACTCGTTGGGATGCAGAATGAACGGCTTTTCTTTATCTGCAATTATCGTTTCTGTGTAGTCCTCTACATTGTCGTGCAGCGGGTCTATGTAGCTCTTGCGCATGTGGCGGAATACCTTGAATTGATTTCCAAGGCGCAGGTCTACAGAAGAAGGCTGAATCTGGACCTTTGGGTCGTCCAGAGGAGTTATCACTATTTTTCCCTGCTCCAGACATTTCTTTATGTCCCTGTCTGAAAGAATCATATCGCCTCAGCCTGTGTTATTTTTGCGTATTAATAAAACTTATTCTTAACCTCTTAGTTATTTCTGCAAGTTCTTCGGGCGTGAGCCTGAAAACGCGCTTTTCCAAGAATTCCTTCGGCAGAGAATTTTCCACAATCTTGCGCTGCTCCCTCTTGTCGTACTCTCTCCCGAATATTGCAGCAAAGGAGTCCAGCGCAGCGTTCCTCAGCGTTTTGCGCCTGTGGCTGAACAGTCCTGCGACAACGCTGAAATATTTTTTCTCGTCCACCTCGAACGGCGGGCGCTTCGGGATGAGCTCGACTATAGCAGAGTTTACCTTCGGACTTGGATAAAAAACTTCTGGAGGAAGAGTCTCAAGTATTCTCGCATCGGCATAATAATAGGCTGCAACTGAAAGGCGGGAATAATCTTTCGTACCAGGGGCAGCGACCAATCTGTCTGCAAACTCCTTCTGGTAGGTCAGTATCGCTTTTTTGAAGCCGTGCTTTAGAAGCTTGAAAGTTAGTGGGGAGGAAATCGCATACGGTATGTTCGAAACAGTTTTATCAAAGTCCGGCAGTTCTATTTCCAGAACATCACCAGGAATTATTTCGATTGCTCCATCAAAGCGGTCATTTAAAATCCTGAGCATTCCTTTGTCCTTCTCAATGACATAAATTTTTTTTGCTCTGTCTATCAAAAATTCTGTCAGGGTTCCTATACCTGCACCGATTTCCAGAACGACGTCTCTTTTGCTCAGCTCAGCGTGTTCGACCTGCCTTCGGATAATGTCCTCACTAACCAGAAAATTTTGCCCGAGCTTGTGCTTTGGTCTTACACCGTACTTCTTCAAAAGCAACTTAACTTCCTGTAATTTCACCTGCCTCTCCTCATTGGCGGCGGGGATACGAACAGCTTGTATTTTCTCTTCCCCGTCCTGACGTCCTCTTCCTCGAGTTCCGATACTATCCTTCTGCTGATAAGCTTCTTTGGGTCAGGGATAGACTTTACCCTGGCAGAGATGTCTTCAAAGGACTCAAACAGCTTTTTCTTTCTTTCCTCTAAAATCTCCCACATGAGTTTTTTACCTATGCCCGGAAGAAGCTCAAGCCTGTGCAATCTTGTGCTGATTGCCTGCGCCTCGTTGAAGAACTGCACGAACTTTTTCTCGTTTTTCGAGACCACTTCTTCAACAGCATAAGGCAGCTCAGACTTCGCGGCTGCGCTCATGTCCTTGTAGCCTATCCTTCTTTTGATGTACTCGATTTTATTCCTCTCGTCCTTGCCGATATATACTCTCTCGTGCGACTTAAATTCAATTCCTGCTTTTGGGACAAGCTCGATTAGCGTCAGATATTCTTCCCCCAGAGCGTACGCTATGGGCTCCTTCTTGTATATCGGTCTTTCATCTTCTGGATGACCGTGAGGCAAGTAATCCAGTACAATTGCATAATCCTCCATTCCCACTTAAATCACCTTATGAGCTTTAAAATTCCCTCAATCTCTTCTCTGGTCAGTGCAAATCTTTCCTTGGCGAAGATTGCCCTCACGTCGTCCTCGTCCTCTGGCAGCAAATCCACGAGCTTTACAGCGATTTCGGGCTTGATTTTTGCATTGCTTTTCATCAGCTCTTCGACTTTTTTCCCTGCTTCTTCCCTGCTCATTTTTGCAAGTTTTGTAAGGTGCTCCAGAGTAGTTTTCTGCTCGTAGTTTGGCTCCTTGCTCTTCTTTACAGCTTCTTCCAAAATTACTTTAGCCTCTGCGCTAGTGACTGGTCTGTCTTCTAAAACTTTCTTGCCTATCATCTCTATCCCCTGCTCCGCAGGTGCACCGGGCTGGAAATAACTCTTTTTCTGGCATTTCCGTCCATTATCTCGAGCACGTAGCTACGGCCTCTCCTCTCAATAATCGTGCCAATCTTTCCATGAAATCTTGGATGCGGCTGCCCTTTCTGGACGCTCGGGTCGAGTATAATGTACGCCTTATCACCCAAGCTGAACTTCTGGAGAATACTTGAAAGCCGCAAAACTCCTTTCTCTCTAACTTTTTTGCTCAATTTATGCCTCGTCTTGCTTCTAAATCCTCTGGAGCGCTTCATGAAATCACATTCTTGCGTGGTGTATTTATATTTTCCTGTGCATCATCTTTGCGAGGTAGCCTCTTCCGAACCCTCTCTTAAATCCCTTCAAAGCTTTCTTCATCGTTGCATGGTAATTTATGAGCTCTTTTACCTCTTCAACTGCTGTACCAGAGCCTCTGGCGATTCTCCTTATCCTCGAGGAGTTGAGAATCTTCGGGTCGCTCTTCTCCTTCTTGCTCATCGAGTCGAGGATTACCAGAAATTTTTTGAGCTTGGTTTCAGTAACTTCCGAGGCTTCCTTCGGCATCGCAGTGCCGAGCCCGGGAATCATCTTGAGAACGCTGCTCAGAGGCCCAAGCTTTGCTATCGCAGCTATCTGCTCCCGCAGGTCGAAGAGAGTGAATTCGCCCTTTAAGAGCTTTTCAGCAGAAGCCTCGTCCATGGTTTCCTTCGCCTTTTCAAGCAGCGATGCAAGGTCTCCCATGCCGAGAAGCCTTGATATAAACCTCTCTGCGTCGAACAGCTCAAAGTTGTCAACTTTTTCGCCGGTTCCTATGAACCTTATCGGCGAGGCTGTTTCAGCAACTGCAGAAAGCGCTCCGCCGCCCTTCGCAGAGCCGTCCACTTTAGTCAGAATAACTCCAGTTACTCCAATCGCCTCGTGAAATGCCATTGCCTGCACACCTGCCTGCTGTCCTATGCTGGAGTCTATAACCAGAAATTTCTCATCTGGCTGGTAAATTTTAAAAATTTGCCTCATTTCCTCGAAAAGCTCCACCTCTGATTTGTGCCTGCCCGCAGTGTCGAGTATAACAACCTCGCTCTTTCCAGCCTCCTCCAAGCCCTTCTGCACAACAGCTGTCGAATCTTTATTCCCCGGCTCCCCATAGACTTTTATATTCAGCGGTTCAGCTAGCTGAACCGCCTGCTCGTAGGCGGCAGGTCTAAACGTGTCTGCAATTATTACAAAAGGTCGAAGACCTCTTTTCGCATAAAACTTTGCAAGCTTTACAGCCGTCGTTGTCTTTCCAGAGCCCTGCAAACCAACGAGCATTATCTTCGATTTCTGCGGCACGAATTC
>JACRDW010000107.1 GCA_016212785.1 Methanobacteriota archaeon
ATTACAGGAAAATGGCTGCGAGAGAAAAGGAAGAATTCGTAAAATTTGCAAACGAAGCTTTGATAATTAAGTTGATAGATGTTTATGAGAATCTGGAAAGAGCAATAGAAAATGGAAAAAAATCTGAGGACAAAGGAGCATTGCTTCAAGGCGTTGAGCTGACTTACAGGCAGTTAAAAGACCTGCTCGAAAAGGAGGGTCTCACGCAAATCAAGGCAGTCGGAGAGAAATTTGACCCGTTCAGGCATGAGGCGCTGATGCAGGAGGCGAAGGAAAATTGCGAGGACGGCACAATACTGGAGGAGTTCCAGAGAGGATATACCTTGAACAACAAAGTGATACGCTACTCTAAAGTAAAAGTAAATAAAAAAGAGGTGGTTTAAATGCCGGAAAAAATCATTGGAATAGATTTGGGTACGAGCAATTCTGCCGCAGCGGTTATGCTCGGCGGCAAGCCGACAATAATTCCAAGCGCAGAAGGCACTACAGCATATGGAAAAGCCTTTCCTTCCTATGTGGCATTTACCAGAGACGGGCAGATGCTCGTCGGAGAGCCTGCCCGAAGACAGGCGGTGAGCAATCCGGAAGGAACCATAATGGCTGCAAAGCGAAAGATGGGAACTGATTACAAGTTCAAGGTCTTCGGGAAGGAATACACTCCGCAGGAAATTTCTGCTTTTCTATTGCAAAAAATAAAGAGAGACGCAGAAGCATTCTTGGGCGAGCCTGTTAAAAAGGCAGTTATAACAACTCCTGCTTATTTCAACGACAACCAGAGGCAGGCGACGAAAGATGCAGGCACCATTGCAGGCCTGGAGGTCGTTCGGATTATAAATGAGCCAACCGCAGCCTCACTCGCATACGGCATGGACAAAGCAGAGAAGGAGCAGAAAATCATGGTTTTCGACTTCGGAGGCGGCACTCTCGACGTTACAATAATGGAGTTTGGCGGCGGGGTTTTCGAGGTAAAGGCAACCAGCGGCGACACGCAGCTCGGCGGCACCGACATGGACAATGCGCTTATAGAGTACATCGCAAACGAGTTCAAAAAAGATACAGGCATAGACTTAAGGAAGGATAAAATGGCTGTGCAGAGGCTGAGAGAGGCTGCCGAAAAGGCAAAGATAGAGCTGAGCACCGTGCTTACGACCGACATCAACCTGCCTTTTATAACCGCAGACGCAAGCGGGCCGAAGCATCTTACTATGACCCTTATGAGAGCCAAGCTCGAAGAAATCGTCAAGCCCATTATCGAAAGATGCGGCGGACCTATGAGGCAGGCTATTGCAGACGCAGAGCTGCAGCCGAATGAAATAGACAGGATAATCCTGGTCGGCGGACCTACGAGGATGCCGATAGTTCAAGAGTACGTAAAGAGGTTCGTGGGCAAAGAGCCCGAGCGGGGCATAGACCCAATGGAGTGCGTTGCAGCTGGAGCTGCAATTCAGGGCGGCGTTTTAGCTGGAGAAGTCAAGGACATTCTGCTGCTCGACGTTACCCCGCTTTCGCTCGGCGTGGAAACGCTTGGAAGCGTATTTACGAAGCTCATCGACAGAAATACGACAATACCAACTCGAAAGAGCCAGATTTTTACGACTGCGGCAGACTTCCAGACGAGCGTTGACATTCACGTGCTTCAGGGCGAGAGACCAATGGCCGCAGACAACGTTTCCCTCGGAAGATTCAACCTCGTTGGAATTCCTCCGGCACCGAGGGGGATTCCGCAGATCGAGGTGACCTTCGACATAGATGCAAATGGAATTCTGAACGTCTCTGCGAAGGACATGGGTACTGGAAAGGAGCAGAGGATAACGATAACTGCGCCACACAAGCTATCTAAAGAAGAGATTGAGAAGAAAATAAAAGAGGCAGAGAAGTTTGCAGAGGAAGACAGAAGGCGCAGGGAGGAAGTAGAGCTCAGAAACGAGGCGGATTCGCTGATATATGCTTCTGAAAAAACGCTCTCTGAGCTTAAAGATAAGGTAACTCCCGAGGTGAAAACAAAAGTAGAGAGCGCAGCTAAAGAACTCAAGGATGCACTTGCAGGAAAGGACATCGCAGCAATTAAAAACAAGGTAGAGAATTTGAGAAAGGCAGTGCAAGAAGTCGGGGCTACGATATACCAGCAGGCAGCGCAGCAAAAAGAGGCAAAAGGCGAAGAAGAGAAGAAAGGCGATAAAGTCGTGGACGCAGAGTACGAGGAAGTAGACAAAAAGAAGTGAATGCCATGCGAAAGCGGGACTACTACGATGTGCTGGGGGTAGGGAGAAATACTTCTAAAGAAGACATTAAAAAAGCCTACCGCAGGCTTGCAATGCAGTATCACCCAGATAGGAATAAATCCCCTGACGCAGGGGAGAAGTTCAAAGAAATTTCAGAAGCTTACGGCGTTCTGAGCGACGATGCGAAGAGGCAGCAGTATGATACGTTTGGTCATGCAGGTATTGGCGAGCGCTACACGCAGGAGGATATATTCAGGGGCATCAATTTTGAAGACATCTTCAGGGACATAGGGTTTGGTTTTGGCGGCGTTGACAGCATTTTTGACATTTTTTTTGGAGGCAGGAGACGCTATAAGACAGGACCTCGAAAGGGAGCGGACCTGGCATATGAGCTTGAAATAACACTCGAGGAAGCAGCCTCTGGCGTAAGCAAAAAAATTGAGTTCCACCGCACAGGCGTTTGCAGCACTTGTAATGGAACCGGAGCAAAGCCAGGAACTTCTCCAAAAGCGTGCCCGAGCTGCAACGGCAGCGGGCAAATCTCGCAAACAAGGAGAACCCCATTCGGACATTTTACCAGCATTACGACGTGCAGCAGATGCAGGGGTGAAGGAAAGATAATCGAAGTCCCCTGCACCGTTTGCGGAGGAAGAGGAGCAGTTCAGATTCCGAGGAGCATTTCTGTGAAGATTCCTCCTGGGGTCGAGGAAGGTTCAAGGCTCAGGATTGCCGGGGAGGGAGAGGCAGGAGAGAGAGGTGCCCAGCCCGGAGATTTATATGTAATAATGCACATTAAACCGCACGAAATATTCATAAGAGAAGGAGAGGATATCTTCTGCGAAGTACCCATAACTTTCAGCCAGGCAGCGCTCGGAGACGAGATTCAAGTACCTACGCTGGACGGCAGGGCTAAAATAAAGATACCCCCGGGCACGCAGTCCGGAACAATCTTCCGGCTGAAGGGAAAGGGAATGCAAAGCATGAGGGGCTACGGCAGGGGAGACGAGCACGTCAGAGTGACTGTTAAAACTCCCACGAATTTAACGGATGAGCAGAGAAAGCTTTTCAAACAGCTCGCAAGTCTTGAAGAGAAACTGAGTGAGGGAGTATTCAGCAGGTTGTTCCGTTAGCGCAAATCGGAGACATTAAAAAGGTGATTGAAGACGAGCTTAAAGGTTGGTATTAGCCTTTTCAATGTCCCGATAACGCAACACCTCTGCAAACATTATTAAAAGTCCCTATAATGCAACAGAACCGTCTTCAACTAAATTTATATAGAAGTTCAAACTCATTTACTTGAACGAAGAAAAACGGAGGTAAATGCATGGCAGCAAGGATGGGCGGTCAACCGGTATATATCCTGGCAGAGGGAGCACAGAGAATCTTGGGCAAAGATGCGAGAAGAATGAACATAATGGCAGCCAGAGTTATAGCAGAGGCTGTGAAAACCACTCTCGGTCCAAAAGGAATGGACAAAATGCTCGTTAGCACCACAGGGGATGTCATCATAACAAACGACGGGGCAGCGATACTGAAGGAAGTCGAAATCAAACATCCGGCTGCAAAGATGATGGTGGAGGTTGCTAAAACTCAGGAGAAGGAAGCTGGAGACGGAACTACGACTGCGGTGGTTTTTGCAGGAGAGCTTTTAAAGCGTGCAGAGGAGCTTTTAGACCAGGATGTTCACGCTACCGTGATTGCGAGGGGTTATCGAATGGCAGGGGAGGAGGCTACAAAAGTCCTGAAAGAGATGAGCAGGGAAATCCAGCCGACGGACGAGGGCACGCTCAGAAAGGTAGCCCTGACTTCCTTGTATTCCAAAGCTCCCGGAGTTACGGCAAAGGAGCACCTTGCAGATTTAGCTGTGCAGGCCGTGAAGCTCGTGGCTGAGAAGAGAGACGGCGAACTAAAAATCGACAAGGAAGATATAAAAATTCAGAAGCATGCCGGAAAGGCGACGAGGGATTCTGAGGTAGTGCACGGAATAGTTCTGGACAAAGAAAGGACGCATCCAAACATGCCGAAGCTGGTCGAGAACGCAAAAATTGCTCTTCTAAATACCGAGCTGAAAATTAAAAAGACTGAAACTGATGCAAAGCTCGGAGTGACCACTCCGGAGCAGCTGCGCGCTTTTCTTGACAAGGAAGAAGAGACCCTAAAAAACATGGTCAAGAACATCGCTGCATCGGGAGCAAATTGCGTATTCTGCCAGAAGGATATTGATGACATGGTGCAGTACTTCCTGGCCAAGGAAAATATATTCGCTGTAAAGAGTCTCAGCGAAAAGGACTTGAAGCTTATAGCCAAGGCAACGGGCAGCAGCATAGTTACGAACTTAAAAGATATCACCCAGAAAGACCTAGGCAGGGCGGCCAGGGTTGAGGAGAGAAAAATCAGTGGAAAGGAGTTCATATTCATAGAAGGCTGCCAGAAACCCAAGGCAGTGACCCTGTTTATCAGGGGCGGCACAGAGCATATAATAGACGAGATAGAAAGGTCAATGGACGACGCAATAAGCGTTGTCAGGAATGTCATAGAGGACAGGCAGGTGCTTCCTGGCGGCGGCGCACCCGAGGTGGAAATAGCCAAGAAGATTAGAGAATTTTCAAGCAAGGTCAGCGGAAGGGAGCAGCTGGCAATCATGGAATTTGCCAATGCGATTGAAGTAGTACCAAAAGCGCTTGCGGAGAATGCGGGGCTTGACCCGATAAATACTTTAATAGAATTGAGAGCAGAGCACGAGAACGGCAGAATAAATTCCGGCATAGAGCTTTCTACCGGCAAAACCCAAGACATGTACAAGCTGGGCGTCATCGAGCCTCTCAGAGTAAAGGAGCAGGTTGTTAAGTCCGCCACAGAGGTTGCGAACATGATTCTGCGAATCGATGACGTCATAGCTGCAAAGGGCGGGCTTGGAGGAAAGGGGGAAGAAATGCCAATGATGCCGCCCGGAGGTATGGGCGGAATGCCCCCGATGTACTA
>JACRDW010000109.1 GCA_016212785.1 Methanobacteriota archaeon
GCCCTGACAATCGCAGGAAGTGATTCTGGCGGCGGCGCAGGCATTCAGGCCGACTTGAAGACATTTGCAGCTCTCGGCGTGCACGGAGTCAGCGTTATTACTTCGCTCACCGCACAGAACACGAGAGCTGTCAGAGGGATTTTTGAGGTGCCGCCCGAGTTTATCGCGGCGCAGTTCAGGGCAGTTCACGAGGACTTTAAAATAAGAGCAGCGAAGACTGGAATGCTGAGCAGCAAGGAGATAATCAAAATGGTTGCGAGGGAGGTTGGAAGCTATCTCCTCGTCGTTGATCCCGTGATGGTTGCTGCATCCGGCGGAAGGCTGCTGAGGGAAGATGCGGTTGAAGCATTAGCAGAAAAGCTCTTCCCGAAGGCTGCGCTCGTTACCCCGAATTTATTTGAGGCGCAGGTGCTCAGCGGGCTGAGAATACGGAGCACTGAGGACATGAAGAAAGCAGGAAAAAAAATCTCGAAGTGCGGCTGCAGCGTTTTAGTCAAGGGGGGGCACCTGAACGCTGCCGATGTTTTGTATTTTAATAAAAAGTTCTACGAGTTCAGGAGCAAAAAATTCAGCTATTCTGCGCACGGCTCAGGCTGCGTGTTTGCCTCTGCAGTTGCTGCCGAGCTTGCAAAGGGGAAAAATTTGCTCGAGGCAGTGGGAAGTGCGAAGCTGTTTATAACCGATGCGATAAAAGGTGCGTATGCACCTGGAAAGGGCGCAAGGGTGACAAATCCGATTGGAGAGGTGCTGCGAGATTCTGAAAAGTTTAGAATTATTTCTGAATTGAAGGAAGCGGTAAACGAGATAAAAAAAGTCGACGAATTCTATAAATTAGTTCCCCAAGTCGGCACGAACATAGCTTATGCGCTGCCTGATGCAGGAGATTTAAATGAAGTCGCCGGCATCTCCGGGAGAATAATCAGAATAAAGGAGCAAGTAAAAGCGATAGGAGAAGTGGAGTTTGGGGCGTCGAAGCACGTTGCGAGCATAGTACTTGCTGCCATGAAGTTCGACCCGGCGATTAGAGCGGCGATGAATATAAGATATTCCAGCGAAGCGCTTGCAGCCTGCAGAAAGTTGCGCTTTATGATTTCCTCCTTCTCCAGAAAGGAAGAGCCGAGAGGCGTTTCAACGATGGAGTGGGGAACTGTGATGGCTATTAAAAAGCTCGGAAGCGTGCCGGACATAATATACGACCTGGGCAGCATCAGAAAGGAGCCAATGATAAGGATTCTCGGAAAGAGCCCGGCAGAGGTTCTGGGGAAAGTGAGGCTGATATGCGCAAAGCAGCGATTGTTGTCGCACTGACTCTGCTAATCGAGATTCCCGGCAGCAGCATTTCGGCCGGGTATGACTCCATTTTTAAAAGAAATCTCGAGCCCCTCGAGGTCGTCCTTACTTTTGATTACGAGGCATATACTTCAGAGCACGTTATGGGGGGGATATTCAGCGTGCTGGATAAGCACAATGCAACCGCAACTTTTTTTATAGTCGGTAAAATCGCAGACTCCCACCCGGCCGTTATAAGAAAGATTTACGAGCGCAATTACTCCCTCGGGCTGCACACATACTACCACCACTATCCAGTACTCCATGCAAAAGATGCGGTTTTAAAGGCATACAAAGCACATTTTGATTCAAACCTCACCTTCGCTTCCTGGGAAGAATTTTACAGAGACATTAAGAGGAATCAGGAGGCAGTATCAAGAGCAACCGGCGGGACAGCAGCGATTTTCAGGTCGCCGGCGCTTGTGCCTAACTGGGCACGGGACGAGGAGTATTTCAGGGCGCTGGGGAAGGCAGGAATAAAGATAGACAGCAGCGTCTATCAGAATTTTTCATCGCCCAGGCCGTGGTATAAAATAAACGGCATAATAGAGGTGCCGGTCGTGTCTTCAGACCATGCGCTGAAAAACATATCCTGTGGTCTGTGGTCCGGCAACTGCTCAAAAGCAGGCGTGCCCTATGTGCTCTTCCTGCACCCCCACAAACTCTCTGAAAAGGACATAGCCGAGTTAGACAACTTACTAACGTACCTGGAGGAAAAATATATCGTAACCTATCTGAAAGTAGAACAGATACCGGAATACTACAAGGTGAGCGGAGGTTGACAATGGAAGTAGCTGAGAGACTGGATGCCGTTGAGAGGGAAGTAGACAAGGGCGACTGCGATTTAAAAAAGCTCGGCTTCTGGAAGCTCGTTGCGGAGATAAAGAGGGATCCAGAGCTGTCGCAGGAGTTTGCAGAGCAGGTGGGAAGGATAGAAAGAAAAGCCTTTGAAAGAAAGGTCTGGTTCAAGGTTAACCTCTGGTTTGGGCATGCCACAGAGATTGCAGGCACAGTTCTGGGAATTGTTTTGATTTGGCTGGGTTTCGTACATACCGCTGAATTTATGAGGAGCATGAGCTTGGTGCTCGCCTCGGTGATTCTCTCAGCAAGCGTCCATCCCCTTGCGCACTACGCAGTCGGCAGGCTTTACGGGATAAATTTCCTGTACTACTTCCCGGACGGTCCTGCAAAGATAGAGCCCACGCTGAAGATAGACTACGCTTCTTATCTCAGAGCGCATCCAAAACACAGAGCTGCGATGCACCTCGCAGGTCCAATTGCGACCGTGTCTGCCGCGCTGGTATGCTTAATCGTCGGCTTGACCGCTGATATAGCGCAGTGGGCAAAAATACTCCTGCTGCTGTACTTCCTTTTCATGCTGGCCACTGACATATTTTTAAGCCCGAAAGCAGGAGACATCAAGCGGGTTAAAAGGGAATTGAATGCTCAGAACAGCTGAGATGGTAAAACTGTACTGTATTTTTCACAGAGGCTATTTAGAGGAAGTGCTGTACAAATTGCAGAATCTTGGGGCAGTTCAGTTTTTTAATGCCAGAGAAAAGTTCTCTTTTTTGGGCGCTCCCGAGCAGGCAAAGTGGGGCATTAAAGAGCTGGAGAAGGTGGAGTATCTCATTGCAGAAATAAGGCCGAGAGCAGATGCTACTTTACTCGAGAAAATTTTCGGTCCCAGAAAAGTTTTCATAGCGCTTGCAAGGGGCACTACTGAAGAAATCCTCAGAAGAACACGAGAGGAACTGCACAGCTTTGAGGAAAAATATTTTGAAATGCGTTCCGAGAGGGAAGAGCTGCTTAGAGAAAAAGAAAAAATCGAGGAAGAAATAAGCAAGGAAAAAATCATACTGTTCAAACAAGCGTTCAAAATGAAGGTGGAGGAATCTGAGCTGGAGCATGTAAGAGCGCTGAGAAAAGAGGAGGAAAAAATTTCCTCCAGGCTTCTGGAGCTGAATTCTGAAATAGAGAGCCTTGAAAGAGACAGCTATCTAGAGCTGCTGAGCATTAGAGAAAAACTTCAGAATATAGTACAGAGAGCCCATGTATTGAAAAATTTTGGCGCAATGCGGCACAGCTTCTTTTTCGGCTGCTGGGTGCCGAGAAAAAAATTGCACAGGGTTATTAGAGCTTTGGAGAGGGCAACCAACGGCTATTCCGTGATCACTGTAGAGGAAGTAAAGCTCGGAGAAGAAGCGCCAACGCTGCTGGAGAATCCCTGGTTTATA
>JACRDW010000110.1 GCA_016212785.1 Methanobacteriota archaeon
GCCTTTTCTTTTTGTCATTTTTCCCTCACTTCTACCATCGCATCAAATTTGAAATTCCCATGATATTAAATCTTCCCGAACGTTAGAAAAGTAATCGTTTTCAAAATTCCCAACTTTTACCAATCACCTCCTGCATATACGGCTTAATATCTATCAGCGGCTTATTGTCGATTCCTAAATTTTCAATATATATCTCGTTGTTTTTTATGCGTTTAATCTTTGCAGCGCAGAGTTCCAGCGGCGGAGCCCAGTACAGCAGGATTATTTTTTTATATTTTTCAATACCTTTGATGCCGAGTGCGAATTTTTCGTGGACGATTACTCTGTCCGACTTAACGACTCCGATCTGCACCAGCTGAAAAGTACTCCTCGCTCCAGTCGATTTTTCCCGGCTTGTACTCATCCGTTTCACCCTTAAGTATTCTCAGCACATCCTTGACAATAGTCTCGGGAGTTTTTTCGGAAGTATCTATCTCGTAAACGTGTGAATGCCTCTCCAAGCTCTCGATTAAACAGACATCGAGCGCCTCTGCTTCGAGATTTTCCCTCAGCTTTTCTCCCTTAAAACCCTGCTTGAGCAGGCGCTGCTTTAGAATTTTCGGGTTTGTGCGCAGGACTATAACAATGTCACCGATGCCCAGCAAATGAGATAAATGTCCTTCGATTATCGCGTCGCCCTGAATGATTTTTTTAATTTTTTTCGAAAGCTTTTTTACGTCGATTATCTTGCTGTTTCCCTCCACGCCTGTGCAAGCTTCGTCCGCAAACTCGCTGATGCGTATGCACCTGCAGTTGATTTTACTGGACAAAAAATTTGCGGTCGTGGTTTTTCCGGTTCCGGGAGTGCCTGTTATGATGATTATCATTGCACTTGGTCTCGCTGTGCTTTGCTTGCTTCTCTAAAACCACCCCTCTTGAATCCAAGAGCTTCTAAGTCTCTGTAGATAATCGTTCTGGAAACCCCGAATACTTCAGCAACGCTTGCGACGTTTATTGCAGAGGCATTGTTGTTCAGCAGCTCCAGAGTTTTTTTAAGGCGCTGCCTTCGAGCTTCTGCGTTCTGTGCCTCTTCCAGTAGTGTTTCGTTTATTGCAGCTATAAGGGTGGTATACACCCTGCCCGGTAGCGGGGTCACTATAGTTTTCGCAAAAAAATCTACAAGCTCGCCGTTCTTTGCTGCAATTATCTCGTTCAATTTTTCAGTGGCCTTTTTAACGGCATGCTCCCCGCTTATCCCCTTCTCATTGACTCCTATGAGCTCTTTGCGTCGTGGCTCGTTTCCATTTATGAGTAAAGATACAGAGACGGATGCCCCCATAGGGCCTGCGGAAACGTTGCACTCGAGCTTGGTTATGACGCCGTCCACGCCCTTCAGCGCTTCATTCACTTCCTTCAGCAGTTTATCCAAAGCGCTGCTCACGTCTCTGCTGGTTTTCGAGTCGCTGATGATTCTCATGCGATTTCCTCTTGTTTGGACTTAATAATAAAAGTTTCTATAGCTCTCTCGTAATTTTAAAGTGCAGTTTTGCAACTTTTCCCAGCAATTCTTTCCCGTATTTTCTGACAATCTCCTTCCCGGCATCCTTTACGTGGGTCGAGCCGAGGGGAAGCGCTATGCCAAATTTTCTTGAGAGCATGGAATGCCTCCTCAGGAATTCAGCCCTTGCGAGTATTGAGGCTGCGGCTACTGCCGGGTCTTTTTCGCCCTCTGTTAAAAAGATTATTTTTTCGTGCAGCTCCTTATCCAGATTTCTCAAGACATTCTCTTCCTTTCCGAATTTATCCACGACTATCCTCTCTGCGCTGCATTTGCACAAGATTTCTTTTATTGCCTTTGCATGCATCCATCCGAGAATCTCGTTCAGGTTGTATTTTCCACCCGAATCTTTATGCAGCTCGTTGTACTTCTGCGGCGAGATGCTGACTATCGAATGGCTGCACTTCCCTCTTATTTTCGCTTCGAGTTCGAATATTCTTTTATCGCTCAGAGTTTTCGAATCCCTGCTGCCAATTTTTCTTAAAAAGTTTTCCTCGCAGCAAACGCAGGCGACAGCGATATAGCCGAAGTAGTCCCCCTTGCCTGCCTCGTCGCTTCCTGCAATCATATTATCACTCTTCCGCAAGGAAGATTGGTGGACAATACCGTCAGGTAGTGCGCCAGGCTCACGGTCTTGCTTGCGCAAGTGCCAGCTTCCTATCGGAATCATGGGTAAAGCGACTTGCACAGACTTGCGATTCTGCACAGCACGTCTGTCCGGGTTACTATTCCTTTAGAATTTCCTGCATCATCCACCACGAGCAGCCTGCTTACATTGTGATTCTCCATCTCTTCGATTGCGGAGGAGATAAAAGCGTTTTCGTTTATCGTGTACAGATTTTTACTCATTATATCCTCCACTTTATAGTCTTCCTTGTTCTCGGCTAACGCCCTTGCGATGTCCACGGTCGAGAGTATTCCAACCGGCCTGTGGTCTTCGACGACTGGTGCCCCTCTGATTCTCTCCTTAACAAAAAGTTTTGCGGCTTTCCTTACAGAAATTTTCGGGGATATAGTTTTCAAGGTTCTGGTTGCAATCTCGATGACACTCGCCCTTGGAATGCTGAACATTTCAGAAGTTTCTATTAGCAGCACGTTATTTATATCGTCCCTTCCAGTTATCCTGCCCTTTATAACGAGTTTATTTATAGGCGTGGGTCCGATTCTCACAGTATCTCCAACTGACAAGTTTTTCAAATTTCCAATAGCATGAATCTCTGCCCTGCATTTTTCCGGGTCAGGCATGCTTACAAAATCTATACTTGTAACGGTCAGGCCTTCCTGTAGAGCGTCTCCAATAAAAACAGGAATTTGAACTTCCTTCTCGAGCTTCTCAAAGCCAAGACTTTTATAGCCCTCTGTGGTCGCTCTGTAGCCCCCTTTTGGTCCCGGCACTCCTTCAACCAGACCGAGGGAGCGCAGGGACTGCATCTGATTCCTTATCGTGCCGGGGTTTTTCTTAACAAGCTTTGCAATCTCTTCTCCCTTTATCGCATTCCCTTTAGAAGCGTGGTAGAGGTCGATTAAGGCAAGGAGCACCTCCCTCTGAACCGGCGTGAGCTTCATGCCATTGATTATATACCTCCAAATATATAATGATTATCTATGATAGAATTTAAAAAAGTACCCACGGTTTTTTCCGCGGACGAACTGCTGGAAATTGCGTTCGGGAGAGCTTCAAAAGCTCCCGCGAAGGCCGGGGATAAAGTTAAGATAGTTTCCAAGACCATTCGAGATTACTTCAAAAAAATTTTGAAAAGAACCCCGAATCTGGGCGAGCTTCCTTCCTTCTATTTCGAACTCATCGACGCTATTGTTAGCATTGCAAAACTAAAAAAAGCTCTGGCAGCGCTTCAATGGGCATCTAATACTATTAGCAGACTGGAGAAGGAATACGTTCGCAGGATTCGGAGGGCATCTAAAAATGAAAAAAACAGGCACAGGAAGGAGTTCTATGGACGGGTGGTCTCGATTTTAAAACAAATCGAAGACCAGCTCGAGTTTCTTGCTGGTGCAAGGGAGAAGCTTAAAAATCTGCCGAGTATAAAGGACGAATTTACAGTCGTTATCTCGGGTGCGCCAAACGTAGGAAAATCGACTTTTCTACGGGCGATTACTACAGCGAAGCCGAGGGTGGAGAGCTATCCTTTCACAACAAAGCAAATTTTGCTGGGATATTTTGAGAGCAACCACTTGGAGTACCAGATAGTGGATACCCCTGGCCTGCTGGACAGACCGCTGGAAAAGCGCAACCCGGTAGAGAGGCAGGCAATTCTGGCGCTGAAGCACCTTGCAGATGTGGTGCTGTTCATCTTCGACCCCTCCGAGACCTGCGGCTTCGTGGTAAAGGAGCAGATGCGAATCTACGAGGAGATTTCAAAAACATTCGAGGCAGAAGTTATACCGGTAATAAACAAGGCGGACATGCTCGATAGAGAAGTGCTTGAAAATTTTCTCGCTATGCTTGGCAGGAACGCGTATCTGTGCTCTGCCGAGAAGAAGACTGGAGTCGAGGAGGTTGTTAAAAAGATCGTTGAACTCAGGAAGGCTTGAAAATAATTTCATTTTTTAAAGTTAAAAATTAAGTTTATTTAATATGAATAATTTTGTAAAAGCTATCAGAAATTCCATCAACCTCCTAGATATTATTACCAAGAAAAAAATTAGATTTAAATCGAAAGACGGATGTCCTAAATGTGAAAAAAATAGGCGTCAGTTTAAATTTAATTTATGCGTCGAATGTAGCAAAAAATTCAGAGAATATTCACCAAAAAGACAAGATAAATTTGTTAAAAAAATAAAGCATAAAATTAGAAATACGCCTTTTGATGCAATAACCAAATGCGCAATGTATAGGAAAATAAAAATGGAGCCATCTGATGTTATTAATATGGGATTCTTCTGCACTTATTGTGGATATCAGGAAATTGCCGTAGAGGCGTATTCTTCTAAGTAGTTGTTTCTTTCTTTTTATCTTGCAACCAAACAATAATCGCTACGACTACGGCAAACAAAACCAAGCCCAGCATCATTAGTGCAAAACCATCAATCATTTTTTCTCTCCAATCCTTTTTTGTCTTCAGGTAATATAAAAGTTCCTATAACTAATAGCGATAAATAAACAACAACTGCAAGACCAGATATGATAATAGAGAATACATACTCAGCAGTTTTTGCGAAATTTTCTGCCAGATATTTGCGTCTTTCTTTCCCCAATTTCATGACGTCGCATTTGCATAAACTTAATTTATTCTTTTGGTAAGAGCGCAGTAAAAGTATTCAAGGCTCATCTTTTAAAGTTACAATAAATCCTTCTTCTTCGCTGCCGATAACCTCGCATCTCTCCCCGCCGTGCTTCCAGTAAAGAAATACTGTGTAGGCTGCGACAGCGGCATCAAGCAAGTCTGCCGCTTTTTTCAATAGCGAAGCTGGTGCGTTAGACTCGCGCTCTTGCTCACGCAAGTCTTTCTCGCTGGCAATTTCGCCAGCTATTAGCGAGGGCTGCACTTTCTGCAGCGCTTCGCGCAGGTCTGAAATTCCCTTCACTCTTTCTTTTTTCTTTCCCTTCTTGTACTTCGGAATTTTTTTCAGGAGGAATTTCAATGCGGAGTAGGGATATATTTCCATTACAGCTTTGGCGAAAGTTTTTGGTTGCGGGCGGGCTTTTAATTCTATCCCAAGTTTTTTCAGTTTTCTAACCAGGATTTCTCCCCTCACCCCACCGAATGCTCTGGTTAGCCACTCCCTGTTTGCAGGGTAGGATGGAATTCCATGCTTCTGCAGGAGTCTTTCGCATTCTCTGCGGCCATGCTTATTTCTCACGACAAGAGGCGCATCTACGCCCACGAGGCAACCGCTGGAGCAGTGCCTTTTTATAAATTCAAGAATTTCTTTATCGGTATAAACGTAATCAGTTGCAATTAGCGAGCAGCTCTTGTCTATTGCTACGAGCGCAGTCTTTGATTTTGGCTCGACTTTCCAGGCTAAATCAATGCCTATGAACTTCATGGGTAGTACTTCTCTAAATGTTCATGCAAGGTTGTTTGTTGGATATAATTTTTCATTCTTGGCATTCTTGCAATTTTATCCAAGTCAGCTGGATTGAATATCTTTTTGCTCTCGGTGAATAATTTCTCTAAATCTCTGTATCTTATGAAGTTCCATTTGACTTTTTTAATCGTCTCCCGGAGTATTGGCTCTTGCAACTTTTTGAAAAGAAAATTCTCTCTTTCTTCCGGTATTATTATGAATCTCTTCAGGTGCGGGCTCTCAGGTATATTTGAGCCTCTGATTATCGCATCAGATATGCCAGTCGTATTTTCGACTTCAAATTCGTACATGATTCGACCGCTATCCAGCCACATCACGTCTATCTGCTTCACTCTGTCCTGCGCCACTGATTCCTGAGCAGCAAACATGTAGGGAATATCGTCGCACAGCTCTCGCAGTGGTTTCTTGTTGTATATCGCACTCTGCTCTCTTGAGCCAATCCAGACGTCAAATTTAGCCTTCTTGCCGAGAGTTCCGAGGATATAAATCATCTTGCTGTGCTGGCTTTCTCTTTCCTTTTCACTCAAACCCGGCTTGAGCATCCACTTGCCGTCAGGCATAGGTTTTGCATATTCTTCGAGCACTTTCTTTATGTCCTGCGAATCCGGAGTGAGCGCATTTGGAAATTCTATGAAAACTGCTTGGAGTATATCGTCAAAGGATACTTTGAATTTTTTGTCCAAGACGTTGAGCACGGCCCTCTCTACCCTGTCGCTAAGCGCAGGAGTTGTGAAATTTGAGAAATCCCTGCCCTTCAGCCACCATTTCTTGCCTACTACTTTGCCTTTTTCATTCTTGATGTCGAGCAATTCAAAGTCCGTGTTAACGTGGTCTTCCAGTATATCTTCGATATTTCTTGCACCTATTGGAGCATGGCGTCCACCCCTCAAATCAACCATTATTCCGTTAAGGATGTGCTGGTATATCGTCGGCTCGCCTCTCTGCTCCAGTATTCCTCTGGCAACGAATACAACCTCTCGCTCATAGGTCTCCATGTCCATCTGTCTTTCGTTCACCATCTTCTCGCTCTCAGGCTTTCTAAAGCGGATGTAGTAGTCGCCGACTGCAGAGCCGTATGGGGCCAGCAAACCTTTCGCAGAGGGTCTCGCTGGCGGCTGATAGATAATTTTTTCAAGGTCAAAACCAGACATCACAACCGCTTTTATGATAGAATTCCAGACTTTTATATCAGTGCTGTGGAAGGTTACCGTAAGGTATTTGCCTGGCTTTAAAACAAGATACATCTGCCTGAATGCTGCTTTTAGCATCTTATGATAACTTTCAAAATCTTTTTTATTCCGTTCAGGGCTGTCACTTATAATTATCTCATCCTCAAAATTAGGTTCAAACTTCAACCAGTGCGCCCACATTAAATTGAGCTCCAGATATGGAACTGCGTCTCCGTAAGGCGGGTCAGTGAATATATAATCAATGCTATTTGGCGGTATTGTCTGTTCTAATTCCAGAGCGGATTGAGTTTTTATCAGAATATTCTTATCTGCCTGCAATTCATCAAAACTTTTGGCTTCTTTATATTTTTTAATTTCATCGTTTGACTCTTTTTTACCTCGAAATACTTTTTTAAATCGCTCTTCAAAGCAGTTCCAAGCATTTATCTCGAAATATTCTGGAGGAACCCAATATCCGCGGGTTGCCCAACTTCCCACTTCTGGTTCTGATTCTTCGATTTCTCCTTTTGATCTGCCTCTTCTTCTAATTACAAAAACCATTTTACTTGCCTGCGGCAAAGCAGAAGAGAAAGTAAATCGCATAATTTCACGAATATCTTTGTCAGAAATAGATTCAATTTCAGTGTAAATCAGCGAAAGAGCAAGTAAATTTCTTTTAGTGAATAGATTGTATACCTTTGTATCCTTGCGAACATTGATTCTGGTGTTCCATACGAGCTTGCCTTTTGGATACCAGTACGGAATGTGCTTCTTTTCTATCTCTTTTAAAGTTTCCAAATCCTTCTTATCAACTTTTTTCCAGAGACTTTTATTTCCTTTCCGGCATCCACAAGTATATCGAATCTCTTCTGGAGTATCATTTTTCCAAATTATAGCTTCGGCGGCTATCTTCTTATCGCACTTAGGGCACCGTGTAATGTAGAGAGCATCGATTTCATTCTTGATTTTTTCTTTAATTGATTGAAATGAATCTTCAAATTTTTTTAGATGTATAGGCATTGCAGTGCATTTTGTAATAAAGGTAGATACAGGGTTTAGGTCAATTGCAACTGCCTTCCTCCCAGCCCCAATCGCTTCTATCGCAGTTACTCCAGAACCAACGAATGGGTCTAAAACGATTTCCCCCGGCTTGGAATAGCGCTCGATGTACTCTCGGACAACGTTGTGCGGCTTTCTCGCCCAATACTTGTGCATGAGATACATTGGCGTGTGCGCCTTCGCAACAAACGCATGGTCAATATGCTCCATTTTAACTTTTGAGCTCATAACTCAACCATATTATTCTCGCTATACATATCTTTTTCTTAATTTCCATAGAGCACCGGAAAAGTGATTTTTCCGGTTGCTCCAACTTGCGCTTGCGAGAGCAAGTGTAAAGGTATTGCGCCCAGCTTACGCTGGTGCACCGGAAAAGTGATATACACGCTCACGCAAATTCATTTTTGAATCCCCCCCCTTTCACGCTTATGTGATATCTGCCCTCTTTTTCTGAAATCTCAAATTTGCTTCCCAGGATTTTCTCGACGACGTAGATGTTCGTTTTCAGGTGGTTCGTAAGTTTACTGGCTGCGACTTCTGATTCTCCCTCTGCCAGCGCAATGTAAGGTATGATTTGGTCTCCCATGTGCGAGTCCAGAGCAGCGCCGCTCTGCATTTCCTCCAGAAGCATTTTCGCAGCCTCAGCTCCTACGCTTTCAGCAGGTTTGCCGATTTCTCCTATTGCGCTTCCTCCGAGAACAGTGTTCTCATACTCAGCCCATAAAGTTATCCCGGTGCCGGTTGAAAAGTATTTGCTGCACTCGGCTGCGATTTCGCACTCCCTGTCGAGAACGCTTCTCGCAGCTTTTATCTCCCTTTCTACGATATGGCACGGAAGATTTGAAGAGTGGGCAATACCTTTTATCCTTATAAGCTCCCCTCTCTCAACGAGCCGCAAATTTTTGAATTTTTCCGCAGGAGAAATTCGGACTATAACTTCTCCATTTCCCTTCGGATAGTAGCCTCTCTTCAAGACCTTTATTTGAGCTTCATATTTCATCTTCCCCACGATGCTGCAGAATACATTCTTTAGATAGTCCATGCTCGGAGACCACGCAACGTCAGTGCCGCCCATGATTTTCAGCTCTATGACATCTTTTGCGAATGCGCAGGGCAGCAAAAGTGTTTGCAGCACCAGAGATATGCTGCCTGCGGTGCCCACGTCTATAGCATAGCTTCCGGATTTTATTGCCCCTGGAGAAAATTTTACTTCAGTAGAACCGATTTCGGTTCCGCTGACTTCTGCATTCGTTATTTTCTGCATTGCTTTTATTCCGGTCAGGTGCTGCTGCGCTAATCCTGGTTTCGGTCTTTTTATTCTTATGTTGAATATTTTGATCGGCTCACGAAGCAGAGCACCGAGAGCTATTGAGGTTCTGAGTATCTGCCCCCCTCCCTCGCCGTAAGAGCCGTCGATTTCAATCATGTTTTTGATTATGTAAACCAATATATATTAGCTTACTAAAGTTTCCTCCAGAGGCAGATATGAAGGCATGGATGGGAATTATTATACTCTTAATAACGGTCGGCTGCGTCTTGCAGGAGCAGACTTTGAAACTCGCAACTACCACAAGCACCTGCGACACAGGCTTGCTGAACGAGCTGAATGGAGTATTCTATGAGAAGTACAGAGTTAAGGTACAGGTAGTGTGCATGGGCACTGGAGCAAGTATTAAAACAGGCGAGCAAGGCGGAGTTGACGTTGTAATTGTGCATGCGCCCAGTCTTGAAGAAGCCTCGGTTGCCGAGGGCTACTATGTCAACAGGCACTATCTAATGTACAACGATTTTGTAATTATAGGTTCTGAAGGTGACCCAGCAGAGATAAGAGGCATGAAAAACGCTGCTGAAGCCTTCAAAAAAATTGCCTCCACACAAGCGCTCTTCATTTCCCGCGGCGATAACTCCGGCACGCACATAAAAGAACTTGAGCTGTGGAAAGCCTCAAGAATAGAGCCGAAAGGAACGTGGTACAGAAGCATAGGCAAGGGGATGGGAGCTACGATTAATGCTGCAACTGCGGAGCAGGCTTATAGCCTTGCAGATAGAGGAACTTATCTTGCGGTTAAGGATAACACAAATCTGAACATATTGGTAGAGGGAGATGCAGTACTCTTCAATCCCTACCATGTCATGGCGGTAAATCCTGAAAAGCATCCTAACGTGAAATACGAACTGGCGATGCAGTACATCTCCTTTCTCACCTCTCCGCAAGCTCAGAAAATAATTTCAAACTATGGAATAGAGTACACGCTCGACCCAAATACAGGAGAAAGGAAGCCGGGCTTTGGTGAGGCATTATTCATACCCGCAGCGATGGGTAAAGAGGTACGCAGAAATGAGTAGCGTAGAATTTTTGTACGAAGGTCTTGCGAGGGCAGTAGAGATGATTCTAACCCTGGACCCCTATGTGATAAGCGTAACGAAAGTGCAGCTGAAAGTAACGGGTAGCGCAGTGCTGCTCAGCGTACTTTTCAGCATTCCTCTGGCTGCACTTATCTCCTTCAAGGAATTCCTTGGAAAGAGAATCCTGATTATTCTCATAGACACTTGCATGGGGCTCCCGCCGGTCGTCGTTGGACTTGTGGTTTTTATATTTTTCATCAGCTCAGGTCCCCTCGGTTTTTTGAACTTGTTTTACACCCCAGCTGCGATGGTAATAGCACAGTTCATTCTTGCCACGCCCATAATAACCGGCGTGACCATAGCGGCGCTATCTGCTGTCGGGAAGCCGATAAGAGATACCGCCATAAGCTTGGGCGCTACCCGAAGCGACGTTGTATGGCTGGTCATAAGGGAAGCGAAGTTCGGAATTCTGACAGCTATGCTCGCAGGCTTCGGAAGAGCGATAGCAGAAGTAGGTGCGATATTGATAGCAGGCGGGAACATAGTTTACTGGGGCGGCGAATCATATACGAGAACGCTGAGTACCGCGATTGTGGTAGAGGCGGACAGAGGCGATATAGCAGCTGCAATCGCCTTCGGCATAATCCTCCTTGCAATAGCTTTCTCTGTAAATCTGTGTTTAAATCTCTTGAAAAGGAGAGCATGAAATGCTAAGAACAGAAAACCTGTGCAAGAGTTTCGAGGGCAAGGTAGCTTTAGAGGAGATAAATCTGGAAATAAAAAAAGGAGAGATTTTTGCAGTTTTGGGTCCAAGTGGCGCTGGAAAAACGACTCTGCTGCGAGTTTTAAACTTGCTTGAAAAGCCCAGCAATGGCAGGATTTTGTTTCATTTGCCAGGCAGCGAGAAGGAAAAGCTTGCGCTCCGCCGCAAAATGGCGATGGTATTCCAGGAGGCACCTCTTTTCAACAGGAGTGTTTACGAAAACGTGGCATATGGCTTGAAAGTCAGAAAAGAGAGAGAAGTCGTGATAAAAGAGAGGGTCGAGAGAACCTTGGTTCTTGTGGGACTCTCGGGTTATGAAAGCAGAAACGCTGCTACTCTCTCGGGCGGCGAAAGGCAGAGGGTAGCTTTTGCAATGGCAACTATTTTTGAGCCGGAGCTGCTCTTCCTTGACGAGCCGACTGCGAATCTCGACCCGGTAAACGAGGGCATAATTGAAGAATTAATCCTGCGCATAAACAGGCCCGGAGTTACAATAGTTCTTGCAACGCACAAACAGGCAGAGGCGCTTGCGCTTGCAAGCAGGATTGCAATTTTAAATAGCGGCAGAATAGAGCAGATAGGCACCCCTGAAGAAATATTCTACGAGCCAAAAACGAGATTCGTCGCAGAATTTGTTGGCACGAAGAACATTTTTGAAGGAGAGGTCAAGTCAAAACACGGCAACAAAATGCTCGTTGCTACTAAAAACTTCGATTTAGAGGTTCCAAGCAATTCGTTCAATGCAGGAGAACAAGTTTGCGTGTGTATTCGTCCAGAGGAAATCATGGTTTTGAGGGAAGATGTGCCTGCAAAAACAGCGCATAGAAACGTGCTCTCAGGAGAAATAACTCAAATAATTTCCCAAGGCGGAGCAATGCTCAGGCTTTATGTTCAAGTCCAAGAAGAATGCTTAGTTGTAGATGTTCCTCGCCACGTTGCGAAAGTAATGAACTTAAAAATCGGGAAAAAAGCCAAGTTATCGCTGAAGTTCGGCTCTTGTCATGTTATTTTGAGGGATAATCGGTAAGATTTTTAAATGCTGCGGTAGTAAGAACAGGCATGCCCGACAGGTATCTGGAAAATCCGACAAAACCAATTGAGGTTAAAAGAAGAAAAATCAGCGAGCTGACCCGTGCCATGAAGGATACAGCATTTCAGGGGCGCAAGCTAGGCGAGGCTGTCGAAACCTGGGCAGAGATGCTCAGAGAAAAAGATTTAACGATTTTAATGGGGCTCAGCGGCGCAATGGTCCCTGCTGGGATGGGAAAGATAGTTTCGTTTCTGATAAGGAATAAAATGATTGACTGCCTCGTGAGCACCGGAGCAAACATCTTTCACGACATTCACGAAGCGCTCGGTGGAAAACATTATAAGAGGGGCACTGCGGTGAGCGACGAAGTACTCCTAAAGCACCGCATCGACAGGATGTACGATGTTTACGCTTCCGAGGAGCAGTTCAGGAAGGCAGACCACCTCATTTCCAATTTTGCGAAAACTCTGGATTCTCGAAGAGAGTACTCTTCAAGAGAATTTTTGAACCTGCTCGGAGCAGAGATTTCCAAGCAGGGGGATAAAAATTCGATCATCGTAAGCGCTTATAAGTGCGGGGTGCCAATATTTGCACCTGCGCTCAGCGATTCCTCTATAGGAATCGGGATAACAATTGCCCGCAGGAGCGGACACAAGCTGATAATAGACAGCATGAAGGACGTGGACGAGATAACTCGCATAGTGGAGCAGTCTAAGAAGACGGGAGTCATCTACGTGGGCGGTGGAGTGCCAAAGAATTTCATCCAGCAGACTGAGGTTATTTCATCGATTCTCGGCTCTGAGCTCGGGGGGTATGACTATGCAATACAGTTTACTACGGACTCTCCGCAGTGGGGCGGTCTCTCCGGAAGCACCTTCGAGGAGAGCGTCTCCTGGGGAAAAATTGCACCCGTAGCAAAAAAAGTGCAGGTTTTTGCGGACGCTACAATCGCACTGCCGATAGTTGCGCATGCGCTGCTTGAAAAGAGCGGAGATTCGATAAAAAAAAGGCGCAGGCAGACTTTCTCATTTTAAACCTTCTCTCATGCATTTCATCGCCTGTTCGAACAACTTTTTGGCTTTTTCTTCTCCGAATTCTATGGCATAGTCGCAGCACGCAGAAACCAGATTATCTCTGAGCCTTTCCTCAAGCTTTGCCTTGTCTATTTCTTCAGGCATGTTCGCTAAATTTTTGTGTAATAATTTAAGTATTTTTTGAGCAGGAAATTAACTAAAGTTTGGGAATTTTATTTTCCAGTTTGGGATATCAAAATTTTAAATCTCACAAATGTCGCATTGGACTTATTTTGTCCCTTAGATTCCTCCTACTTTTTTCATGTTTTTTGGTCATGTAAACTAATTTATTTAATTTTTATTCGTTAAAATCTATATTTTAGCAAAAATTAATTGAGAATGCATTTTTAGTGATAATACTTTTCTGCCATTGAAAAGCATTTTACTTAAGCATTTCAAAAGTTACCCAACCGCTCCTGAGTATATCATGCCTGCACCTTATTCGCTATAGGAATCATTAACGTATTTAAATTTTGTTTATAATCTTCCCGGTCTCTCTACAAGGTCTCAATCCCGGCGTTTCCCTGAGCTTTTTTTTGAACTCTTCAGAACGCAGCACTTCTAAGAATTTCTTAACAGCAGGCTTTTCGATTTTTTCCTTTGGCACAGCAAAGTCGTACTTCTCCTCGCGCAGCGGAATAAAATCCAGCCCGTACTGCTCTGCAACAGTTTTAATAGCCAGACCAACGTCTGCCCTTCCATAGGCGACAGCTGCTGCAATTGCGCTGTGCGACTTTGCCTCGATTTCATAGCCTTTTATTTTTTTAGCCAGCTCTTTGAACTGCACTCCTTTTTTCTTCGCAAGCCTGCCGAGCTCCAGGTCGAGCAGGACTCTCGTGCCTGAGCCTGCATTTCGATTTATGAATGAAATATCTCTCCTGAGCAAATCTTCAATTCCCTTTATTCTCTTCGGATTTCCTTTCGCAATAACGAAGCCCTGCTCCCTGTCATAGCCCCGAATCAAATATGCACTGCCTGCGAGCTTCAGCCTCTGCAAAAATGGAACGTTGTATATCCCGCTCCTCTCGTCGATTAGATGCGTGCCTGCAATGTCTGCCTCGCCTCTCCTCACCGCAGCCAATCCACCCGAGGAACCAACGTTTATGACCTTTGCCTGCACAGGCAGCAAGTTGAGCAGAACATCTATTCCAATGCAGTGGCTGCCTATTATCGTTAAGTCGGCAGGTTTTATAGAATCGCTCAACAGCCTTACCTCCACCTCGCTGCCCTCAAGAATCATTTCTGTGCTCTCCGGTATTTCCACATATCCATCTGCCTCTGCGAGCGTGGTTATCGCCCCCGAGCCGGTCAACACAGGGTATGCGCTGAAGGTACCATCTCCACCGCTCACGAGATTTACAAGTAAGTATTCATAGCGTCCCTTTGCGGAGTGTATCCGCATTGCCGCCCTTGCTGCAATTTTTTTCCTGCTCTTTTCTGCAATGCCTGCCAGCTTTCTTATCAGAGGAGCCACGAACACATCGAATATTATCATCGCAGAAGCAGGATAGCCCGGCAGACCGAAGATTGGCTTTTTTTTTGCAACCCCAATTACAGTCGGCTTCCCTGGTTTTATCGCAATTCCGTGCACTATTACACCCGGCTTGCCCAGCTTGTCAATAACTCTGTATGATAGATCGCCGACGCCTGCTGAAGTTCCTCCCGAGGTTATAACTATGTCATACTTTCCTATCATTTCCTTCAGTTTTGCGAGCAGCGACTCTGGTTCATCTCTTACCACGCCGCAAAACTCAGCTTCCCCTCCGTTTTCTGCAGCAGCATCTGCAATTGCCCTCGCATTCACGTCATAAATTTTCCCATATTTGAGTTTTTTCCCAGGCTCTACAAGCTCGTCTCCTGTGGAGATTATCCCGACTTTCGGCTTTTTATAGACAGGGATTTTTTCAGCGCCGAAGGCAGCGAGGACCCCGGTTTCTCTCGGCGAGATAACGATACCCTCTCTGACCGCTGTCTCGCCCCTCATTATATCGCTGCCCGCTGCCATTATATTCTCTCCCGGCGCTGCGGGCTTGTATATTCTCACTTTCTTTCCAATCCTGTCAGTGTACTCGACCATGACTACGGCATTCGCTCCTTTCGGAATCGGAGCGCCGGTAGCTATTCCTGCGCACTCCCCCTTTTCTATGCTTATTTTTCTTTTATCTCCGGCGCTGATGTGGTCAATGAGTTCCACCTCTGCGGGGTGCTCTTCATCCGCATAGAAAGTATCAGAAGCTACTACTGCATAGCCGTCCATAGAAGCTCTGTCGAAAGGCGGAACGTCGATGGGAGCAATTATCGTTTCAGCCACTACTCTGCCGAGCGCCTCTTCGAGATTTATTTTTTCAACCTCTGGTATCGCCTTGAAATGCTTATGAAGGCGCTGCTTTGCCTCTTCGATGCTTACCACGTCGTGAAATTCCTTCTGCTCCATTTTTATTCCTCTTCTCAAATTCTCACCACATCTACCTTAACCCCTTTAAATTCAGCATCCCTGCCAATCAACAGCTTGGCATTCAATTGCTTCGCAGTGGCAGCTGCAAATGCATCAGCAAGCGACAGAGAGTGCATCGCCTTAATCTTGGCTGCCTCTTTCCAAGAATCACCCTTTACATCCACCTGTTTAACACCGAAATTTTTAAGATTTGTCAGTTTTTCCTCCGCTATTCTAGAACTTTTTCTGTGGAGGATGTAGTAAAGCTCGGTTAGATTTATCACGCTCATAAAACCTTCAATCTCGCCGTTCCTCACTTTTGAAAGGTAGCCCTCTACGATTTCTGCTCCGGCTTCGTTGAGATAAAACTTAAGGATAACCTCGGTGTCGAATACAACCTTCAAATGAGTTCCTCCAGTCTTTTCTCCCTCTTTGAATCTTCTGCCCTGCTTTCCTTCAGCAATTCTCTGGCAGTTTTCTTGAAGATGTCTTTGAGGGAGCCCCTCTCAGATTCTGGTGTCGGTAGCGGTTTAATAAGAAGCCCTTCCCTCGTGTCCATGACCAGAACTCGCTTTTTCAAATTGTGCCTTCGCCTCATATCGACGGGCAGAGTCGCCTGACCTTTCTTGGTAATGCTTACAACTTTTGCCTTCATTTTTATCAAGTATTACTCTATTATAGGTAATACTTAAAGATTTCGGTATTACTATATTCTAAACAAATTCACGACCACTTTCTCTCCTTTCTCTATCCCCTCGGTATTTTCCGGCACTGTAACAAAGCCGTCAGCCCTTACCAAGCTCGAGATTATTCCTGAACCAGTCGTTCTTATTGGTTCTGCGAGATATTCTTTTCCTTTCCTTTCCAGCTTTACTCTAACGAAATCCCGCCTTCCAAGCTCAGAAGCTATCTTTCTTTTCAGCCTCGCCTGAACCTGCTGGCAAGGGCTGCGAATCTCCATTCCCTGCATCTTCTGGAGCGCAGGTCTTACAAAGGTTTCAAAAGCAACGATTGCAGCGACAGGATAGCCCGGAAGCATGAACACAAGCTTTTTATTAATTATTCCAAAACCGGTAGGCTCGCCGGGGCGCATTGCGACGCCGTGAACTAAAATTTCTCCAAGCTCTGCAACTACCTGCGGTACTATATCTTTTTTCCCGACAGACGTAGCGCCGCTTATTAAGATTACATCGCTGCTCAGCGCAATATTTATTGCGCTTCTTATTTTTTCAGGACTGTCTTCGATTATGCCTATTCTTTTTGCAATTCCCCCACTCGCCTGTACGAGTGCAGCCAGTGCATAGCTGTTTGCATCATATATTTTCCCGGCCCCAAGTTTTTCGCCTGGTTCAGCGAGCTCATCGCCGGTAGAAATTATCGCAGCTCTCGGCTTTTTGTAAACCTTGATTTTTTGCCTTCCAACCGCAGCGAGCATTGCAATATCCTGCGGTCTTATAATTCCTCTTTTTCTGAGCAGAACCACGCCCTTCTTTACGTCTTCGCCTTTAAATGAGACATTTTTTCCGGGCGTAACAGCCTTAAAAACCTCGACTTCGTCTTCAAGCTCGTTAGTATATTCGAACATCACCACAGCATTTGCGCCCTTTGGCAGCGCCGCGCCGGTCATAATTTTCACAGCCTCAAAGTCATTGATTTTTAGCTTAGAGTTAATACCTGTCGAAACTTCTCCAATGAGCTTGAAATAAATTGGATTCCCCTGCGATGCCCCGAAGGTATTCTCTGCCTTAACTGCATAGCCGTCCATCGCGGCCCTGTCGAAAGGCGGCACATCGATGGGGGCAATTATTGTTTCAGCCAGAACTCTGCCCAAGCCCCGCTCGAAGAGAATTTTCTCTGTGCCTGTTATCTTCGTACAGGATAAAAGAATCTCCAGCGCATCCTTCACCAGAGTTCTCTTACCGAATCCCTTTGTTCTTATGTCCATTTTCTCAACGCTTCTAGGTCTTTTCTAGTATTTATATTATGAAAAGTAAGCAAATTCCTGTCATATTTTTTAAAAACTTCAGTCGGAATATACTTAACTTTCAATTTGGATATAATTCCGCTCAGATTTAACTGATTTTCTTTCAAGGCGTTTTCACAGGCTTTGAGCATGGAAGAAACTTTATACACCGCATGCAGAGGCTCGAGCGACTCTCCTTTTCTCGGAACTACCGCATCGTAGCCCGCGCATTCTCTAAGCATGTGCTCAAATATCTTCGCCTGCATGAGGGGGGTATCGCAGGGCAGAACTATCGCATATTCGTGTGCGCATTCCCTGAGTCCTTCGTACAAACCTGCTACAGGTCCCTTGGATTCGATGCCGTCGACCACGATTTTTAAGTTCGTTATTTTTTGAACCTGCTTTTTCTGCCTCTCTGAGCCGACCGAGATTACTATATCCTCAGAAAGTTTTTTTGCAGTTTCTATAGCATGCTCCAGAAAATATTTGCCCCTCAGCTTTATGAATTTCTTATCTCTGCCCATCCTCTCGCTTTTGCCGCCCGCAGCTATGACGCAAGAAACTTTCATAATAACATTTTTAACACATAGGTGTTTATTTAACTTTCATAGTTCTCGCAGTACTCACGCACGCCATGGCGTTGCACAGGATTATTTATACGTATTTGGGTTTGAGATAGTAGGTTAGCTCTTTTGCTTTCTAATCGGCTCCGGTACCTGTTCAACACTATGTTCTGACAGTTATAGTATTATATTTCTTCTATTCACAGCCCTCTCTGCAAATGATTTAGTTCTTTCTTGAATAATTCAAATCTCTGTTCTACGAAGTTTCTATAATACTCTCTAAATTTGTTAGGTTTAATTGATCCATTTTTTGTGACCAGTTCTAACTCTTTATTTCTTAGTTTTTCAATAGATTTAAATTGCAATAAGTTACTCGAAAAAAATTGTTCTTCATCTTCGATTTTAGACTTAAAACTTTTTTTACGTTCTTCTAACCATCTTGAAGGTAGATTTGCACGTTTTTTTGAGTTCTCGGATTTTGGTAGATAACACAAATTCAAAATGCTATTTATTTCATTTTCATTTGAAATAACTCCTTCCTCATAAAAATCATAGGGATAAAAATGATCATCTTCTTTTCTTCTTTTCCTTGATTCGACTTCGTCACGATTTATCTCAGCTCCACTTATCCATATAGGTTCCTTGTTCCACAACATTAATTTTATCGCATTTCTTACGGTTGACCTACCGGCACGCATATCCGTATTCATAATCTCATTAAATTCTAAGTCAGCTTTTGGTATGTCGAGTGGTTTGTTATGTTTCGCTAGTTCTTTCATTCTTATTGGATCCTTTCGGATACTTTTGTTGTATTCGGCACCGACGTATCTACTACCTAAAGAGGATCTCCAAAACCATTCCTTTAATTCTTTTGTTTGTTTTTTAGAAGGCTCATCACAATAGTAGAAAAATACACTCAGAATAGAAACTATCGTTTGTGAAGGTAGCTCATTTATTTTCTTTATCTTGAATTCTCTTTCTAAAAAAGACATGGCTTCGGTTATTGCACTTAAAACTTTTTTGAATTCCTTTTCATAAAGCTTTGTTTTTTCTTCCCTAATCTTTTCAGCGATTTTCTTCAATTGCCTTAACGACGTATCTACATTTTTTGGATTATATTCATCCCCAATTTTTTCTAATTGAAGAATTATCGCTAATGTGTGAATAAAAATTATATTCTCCAGTTTACTAGAAGGCGTAGTTTTTTTATCATTTTTCCATTTCCTTAAGATTCCCCCTAAATTAGTTTTCTTATTCCAAGCTTCGGATAGGAATATCGCTTCCGTTGAAATTTTTGTTCCCTTTTGGTTAATTCTTTCAAAAATTTCTATTGCCTTTTCAAATTCATTTATTGAGACTATTATTACTGGAAATTTGTATTTTCTACCGAGCTTCTTTTTGAATTCTTCGAAATTAAATTCGCTAGTTTTATCGCTAGAGTAGTTTAATTTTGGTTTTGTCTTGCCGGTAAAATAAAAATGTTCGAATTCCAAAGGTTTCCTCTCACAAACCTCTTCGAAATCCGATTTAACTTTTAGAAATAGATTTTGTTTGCATAAATAATAAAGAGAAAGAAGTCTTTGTTGTCCGTCTAAGACCAAATACTTTTCATTAGATGACTTCGGCTCTTTAACAAAAAGATGTCTTCGTGTACCCATCTTCTGATTGGTTTTCCAAACAATGAAACTTCCGATAGGATATCCTTTAACTAAGCTATCAAATAAATCTTTGACTTGTTTTTCTTTCCAGACATAACCCCTCTGAAATTCAGGTATTGCCACATTACGTTTTTCAATATAGTCTAGTAATTCTTCCAAATCAAATTGTTTTATTATTGGTTCAGCCACTCTTAATCCCTTTCCGTTCTATAAACATAATCCAACGTTTTGATATTTATATTATTTTTTGTTATGTACAGTAGTATTCTATTGTTTGAAACTCGTAAATTCGCGTAGAAACTTGCTTAAATCCTCTCTGGTCCCGCATAACTCCCCCTGCCTCTGCGCTCTAAATACGATTCCCGAGTTCTACGACGCAGTTTTAGACCTTGTAAAGCAATACAACGGTAAGCTAAATTTTCATGACGAAGATTTTGACTTTGTTGAGGGAATAAAAAGAATCGACCACGAGTCGGTTATAAAGTTGTAATACCCAGATCTTTGAGATTTTCCTCAAATAAACCTTTATATTGTTAGCTATTCAATTAAACTAATGTGGTTGCTATGGAAGTTGTTTACAAAAAACTCGGGTTGAGAATAATCGCAGACAAAGCTTCTGATGATTTAGTTCTCATACAGAAGATTTGCAGCGTGCTAGAAAATCTGCCAAAAGATATTCGCAACAAGGTCTCAAAAGCGGTTATTAAGCCTGACTTTTATTTTGCGGTGGAACTTTATAAAAATAAAAATATAACCCTTGGCAAATTCTCCAACATTGTTGGGCTTTCTATCCACGATTCTGCAAAGCTTTTAGAGGCTCTTGGGGTTAAAGTTGAGTTAGGCGCAGTAAGCAGGAGAGAATTAGAAGAAGAGCTCGAGACTGCGAAAGGGATTGCATGAAGGTCGTAATCAATACGACTACTCTTAGTGTTTTTGGAAGACTCAAGAAAATTGATTTGCTGCGAAGACTTGTCGGGAGTAGCGAAATTTTAATTCCTAAACAAGTGGTGCAAGAGTATTCTCTTATAATCGATGATAAGGATGGAATCCCGAATTCGTTTAGAGTTTTAGAGGTAGCAATTGATGAAAAGTCAAATCTCGGAAGTGGTGAGAATGCCTGCATTGAAATTGCTAAGGAAGAAAAGGCCGTTTTTGTAACAGACGACCTGCGAGCCAGAAGAATTGCAAGTAGTGAAGGCATTAAAATTACTGGCACGTTGGGCTTGATTCTTGCAGGCGTCGAATCGGGCAGAATAACAAGAGAAGAGGAGAGAGAAATTTTGAAAGAAATTTATGCGAGAAAACTTCTCTATATTTCAAGAAGCTTGTATAAAGAATTGCTACGCAAGACTTCGTCTATTTAGGTAGTTACAGTGCTGCACAGGATTGTTTACACGTATTTGGGTTTAAAGTAGCGCTATGCAGAAATTAAAAAGGGAGCTAGGTCTGTTCGAGGTGACTCTCTCTGGTATCGGGATAATCCTCGGCGCTGGCATTTATGCATTGGTAGGAA
>JACRDW010000111.1 GCA_016212785.1 Methanobacteriota archaeon
CTTCTTCGCAAAATCGCTGACCTTAGCAGCATCCGCCCCCTCCATGCAGCCGTTCTCTTCTATATTTTCTAAATCCTCAGCCCAGCCGTAGCCTTTCTCTACCGCCCACTTTGCGCCGTTTTCTAAAACTTCGTCAAGCTCTCCCCTGCTCAGGCGTATTTTTCCCTTCATACCAACGCCTGAAGGAACGTTTTCAAAAATGTGATTAATTAGTTCTGCGAGTTTCGGCTTTATCTCCCCTACCTTCAAATCAGTCCTCAGAAGCCTTACTCCGCAGTTTATATCGAAACCAACGCCGCCAGGAGAAATTACTCCTTCGTTTGCATCAAATGCAGCAACGCCGCCGATTGGAAAGCCGTAGCCGAAGTGAATGTCAGGCATCGCTATTGAGTATTTTATTATCCCCGGTAAACATGCGACGTTGGCGCACTGCTCAAGTGCACCTTCTTCGACCCCTGACAGAAGCTTCTCGTTTACGTATATTCTTCCAGGCACTCGCATGCATTCCTTAAGTTCCTTGGGAAGCTCCCAGAGATAGTCTGAGATTTTTTTCAGCTTCATAAGCATCTAAAGCAGATATAACGTCAGGGAAAAATATTTAAAGTTTCAAATGTTCTAGACGTCGAGTATAAACCTCGCCTTCCATGCTTTATTCTTTTTTATCTCCATCCTGTGATAGGTCACTGCTTTTACTTCGGTCGCAATCTCGTGCTCTTCGCTTGTAGCTTCTCCGCATGCGGAACCTTTGAGAAAAAAAAGTTTTTCGTCTATTTCGACTTTAAATTTGCAGAACATCATTGCATGTATATCTCTGAGCCCAAGCAGCGCGGTGAGCCACTCACCGAGCAGGCTTTCAAAATCCTCGGCTTTGACCTCGACCTTTTTTTCTTTTTTGCATTTAACTTTCGCTGTGTTGCACATCAAGCTAAACATTGCCAGGGCCGCATTTTCAAATAGCTCGTTCAGGCTCTCGCCGTATGCGTATATACCAACGTCCGCAGTAACTTCAAAATACTCGAATGGGGGGAGGGTGCCCATAAGACCATTAGAAAAAGAGTTAACGTCTTATGAGCATAATAAAATCACATTTTCCTATTTAAATATTTTTTGAGCAGAAAAATTTTCAAGGCATGAAAAACTTTAAAACCACAAACTTATTTATACTTCCACGTAGAAGATTTTGCTATGCAAATTAGAGAGGGAAGGCTCGGCAGGAGATTTAACAGGGCGGCTGCAAGCTATGCTTCTTCTATAGAATTTGACAGGAATATCCTTGAGTACGACGTCCTCGGAAGTGCTGCACATGCGGTAATGCTGTGTGAGCAGGGGATAATTACCAAGCAAGAAGCCTCTAAAATTTTGAAGCAGCTGGAAAAGCTCCTCGAAGGAAACAAACTCAAGTTCGACCCGAGGAGCGAGGATATCCACATGCTCGTTGAGGAATATTTGATAAAGAAGCTCGGCGATGTCGGAGGAAAACTGCATACAGCGCGCTCAAGAAATGATCAAATAGCATGCGACCTGAGGATGTGGGTCAGGGGAGAGATAAGCAGGACAACATCGAAGGCGTGCGAACTGGGAAAGACCTTGCTTGAAATGAGTTCGGGGCACACGGCAACGATTCTGCCCGGGTATACTCACCTCCAGCATGCGCAGCCGACGACGCTCGCTCATCATTTGCTGGCGCACTGCGATGCGCTTATCAGAGACCTCGAGCGCTTAGAAGACGCCTACAGAAGGGTGAATCTGAATCCACTCGGCTCCTGCGCTCTTGCAGCCACGAGCTTTCCTATAGACAGGGAGAGAACCTCGCAGCTCCTGGGATTCGAGGGATTAATAGAAAATTCCATGGACGCCGTAGCTTCGAGAGACTTCGTTCTCGAAACTCTCTCCTGCATCTCGATTCTGATGCTCGACGTTAGCAGGATTGTGGAGGAGCTCATACTCTGGTCCACCTCAGAATTCGGGTTTGTAGAGCTGGGCAACGAATTTTGCTCAACCTCGAGTATAATGCCGCAGAAGAAAAACCCCGATGTCCTGGAAATAATGAGAGCTAGGGCGAGCAGGGTTCTGGGCAATACGAATTCCTCAATGTGCATGATTAAATCCCTGCCGTATGCGTATAACAGGGACCTCCAGGAGATTTCCCCTCTCCTGCTTGACTCCTTTGAAATTGCTCAAAGCTCTCTGTCCATCCTCAACAGAATTCTTAAAACCATGAAAATTAACGAGCAGAGAATGCTGAGCTGCATCGAAGATTTCGCAGCAGCAACGGAGCTTGCAGACCTGCTTGTCAGGGAAGAAAAAATACCGTTCAGGACTGCGCACCAAATCGTCGGCATGGCGGTTGCCGAGGCTGTGAGGAATAACAAAAAAATAGACAGCACGCTGCTGGAGAGAATCTCAAAGAGCATTGCAGGGAAGTCAATAAAGTTGAGCGATAAAAAAATAAGAGAAACACTTTCGCCAGCTGCTGCGGTAGAATCTAAAAAAGTCGCAGGCGGACCTTCCAAGGGCGAAGTCAGAAGGATGATTGCTTCCAGAGAAAAACTGGCATCTCAAAAAGTTAAAAACGTAAATGAGAGAATGAAAAAAATCAGGAAATCAAGGCAGCTTCTGTGCGCTGCTATGGACAATATAATGGGTGGATAAATGTACAGCGGAAAAGCTGGAAAAATTCTGAAGGGAATCGAGGTTGGAGAAAAAATCAGAATTAAAAAAGGGGAGAAATATTTTGAGGGCATTTTAATGCCGAGAAGCGAACTCGGCGATGGCAGGCATATCGTAATAAAGCTCAGCAATGGGTACAACATAGGCATAAACGTGGATGGAATCAAAATTGAATAAGGTAACAATTATCGGCACAGGAGGCACAATAGCCTCGAAAATAGACTACAAGACCGGCGCAGTGCACCCTGCTTTTTCCGCAGAGGAGCTTACAAACGCGCTTCCGGAGCTGAAAGAGCTCGCAGAAATTAAAACAAGGCTACTTTTCAACATCCTCAGCGAGAACATGAAGCCGAAGCTCTGGATAGAGATTGCAAAGGAATGCGCAAAGGAGCTGAACTCTGGCGCAGACGGCGTTGTTATTGCACACGGTACAGATACCCTTGCATATACTTCGGCAGCGCTTAGCTTCCTGCTGAAGAATCTCTACAAGCCTGTCGTTCTCGTGGGCTCGCAGCGCTCTTCGGACAGACCTTCGAGCGATGCTTCTTTGAATCTCCTATCGGCGGTGAAGGTAGCGACCTCGGACATAGGCGAAGTCGTGGTAGTGATGCACGCCTCAACGAGCGATGACTTCTGCGCAATTCACAGAGGTACTAAAGTAAGGAAGATGCACTCCTCCCGAAGAGACGCGTTCAAGAGCATTAACGATATACCGCTCGGAGAAGTTCGGAATGAAATAAAAATTCTCCAGGAATACAGGAAGCGAAGAGAGGAGAAAGTTGTGGTGAATGAGAAACTCGAAGAGAGGGTTGCTCTCGTGAAAATTTATCCTGGAATCAGCGAAGAAGTTCTAGAGTATTTTGTAAAAAACTACAAAGGAATCGTCCTAGAAGGTACCGGTCTAGGCCATGTGCCGGAAAATCTCATTCCTGTGATAGAGGAAGCGCAGAAGAAGAAAATTCCGGTAGCGATGACTACTCAGACTTTGTATGGTGGAGTGGACATGAAGGTCTATTCCACGGGCAGGGAGCTTCTCTCGCGCGGCGTGATATCCTGTGCAAATATGCTGCCTGAGGTGGCATACGTAAAGCTCATGCACGTTCTCGGGAATGCAAAAAGCTATGAGGAAGTAAAAAAGCTCATGCAGAGTAATATTGCAGGCGAGATTTCTGAAAGGAGCAGGGTAGATGCATTCGAGGGTTAGATATGAAAAAAGTATCGGTGATGTGCTTTCACGACGAGCTCTGCCAGGTTTTCAACGCGCTGATGACTGCCCTGAGCCTCCTCCGCTCAGGCTCTGAGGTTACGCTGTTCTTCGGCTCCCGCGGAATAAACGCGGTTCACAATCAGAAAATCAAAGAGCTGAAGTGCATGCCGGATGCCCCAAAAAAAGTGAGCGATGCGGTAATGAAAAAGATGGAGGACATGGCACTGCCGACTGCAGAAGACCTGCTGACAATGCTTCTTGCAGAAGGAGCGCTCGTGCTTGCATGCCCGCTGAACAAAGAGGTCTTCGAGTTCAAGGATGAAGACCTCGTAGAAGGAGTAAAAATCGCAGACCCGAGCACCTATTACACTGACATCGTAATGAAGGCTGACATGAATCTTACGTTTTGATAAATATGAAAATCGGCTTCGAAATTCACCAGCAGCTTGAGACGCATAAGCTATTTTGCAGCTGCCCTTCTGAGCTGAAAGAAGAAAAACCAGAAGTAACGGTTGAAAGAAGGCTGAGACCTACGCAGAGCGAGCTCGGAGAGATAGACAGGGCCGCGCTCGAGGAGTTTCTAAAGGGGAAGAGCTTTGTTTATGAGGTTTATCCTGACACTACGTGTCTTGTAGAGCTGGATGAGGAGCCTCCGCACGAGCCGAACGAGGAGGCAATTGATGCCTGCCTTGAAGTTGCTCTAATGCTGAACTGCGACATTGTGGATGAAATCCACTTCATGCGCAAGCTCGTCATAGACGGCTCAAACACGAGCGGATTCCAGAGGACTGCAATAGTCGCAATGGACGGCTACCTTGAAACAGATAAAGGAAGGATCGGAATACCGACGATTTGCCTCGAAGAAGAAGCCGCAAGAAAAATCGCCGAGGAGGAAAATAAAACAATTTATCGCCTGGACAGGCTTGGCATTCCGCTCATAGAAATCACGACCGCGCCGGACATAACGACGCCGGAGCAGGCAAGAGAGGTTGCGCTGAAGATAGGAGAAATTTTGAGGGCGACCGGCAGAGTGAAGCGAGGCATAGGGACGATAAGGCAGGACATAAACATTTCTATAGAAGGTGGAGCAAGGGTGGAGATAAAGGGAGTTCAGGAGCTGAACCAGATACCGAAAATAATCGAATTCGAAGTCGAAAGGCAGAAAAAATTAAGTAGAACTGGAAAGATTGCCGAAGAAACAAGAGCCGTAAATCCCGACGGGACGACTACTTACATGCGTCCTCTGCCCGGGGCTGCGAGGATGTATCCTGAAACTGACATACCGCCGATTGCTGTCTCGAAGGAAAGGATAACGGCTATAAACGCGAAGCTTCCCGAGCTTTATGAAGAAAAGATTCAAAGATTTATGAAAAAGCATCGCCTAAGCAGGGAGCTCGCCTCGCAGCTCGTAAAATCCGAGCGTGCTGAACTCTTCCAACAGGTTGTCAAACAAACTAAAATCTCACCTTCTATTGTTGCGAACACGCTCATCGGCACGCTCAAAGAACTGAAGCGCGAGGGCATTGAAACGGAAAAAATCACAGTTAAGAAGCTTATCGAAATTTTCAAAACCGTGGAGCAGGGCACAATCGCAAAAGAGACAATCGGCGAAGTGATAGAAATAACAATAAAGAATCCTGACAAACCAATTAAGGTAATCGCCGCAGAATTCGGCATCACCGCATTCGGCGAGAAAGAAGTGGCAGAAATCGTCAGAAAAGCACTGGAAGAGCGCAAAGATTTCGTGCAC
>JACRDW010000113.1 GCA_016212785.1 Methanobacteriota archaeon
CAGACTATGCAGCGAGCAGGGAGTTCTGATGAAAAAAGATACGCTGCTGACCAAAAAACAGGTGGAAGTTTTAAGGCTGAGGGCGCAGGGCTATTCGCAGACAGAAATCGCAAAAAAATTTGGAACTTCAAGGGCAAATATATCTGCGATGGAGAAAACTGCCCTGAAAAATATTCAGAAAGCAAAAAAGACTCTGGAGGTTGTCAAAATAATAGAGGCTCCAATTCGCCTGACCATAAAACCGAACACTGATTTAAACGATGCTGTAAAGATGATTTACGAAAAGGCAGATGCAGAAGGAATCTGGATGCCCCACAGCTTTCCCTCGCTTGCGAATATAATCCAGAGCGCTGCCGGAGACAAAATTAAAGGGAGGAGGGTTCTGAGAGAGTTGGAAGTTGCAGTTACAAAGGAGGGCACTGTTATTGTGAGCTAGTATAATAGCTCTTGCCGGCGCAACGCTTGCATAATCCACTTACTATCGAATCTTTCGGCACCAAATCTATGCACCTGCTGCACAAAACGATTTCTGAGCTGTCAAATTTTGCGTTTATGTTCAGCTTTACTTCCTTTATATCGAAGTATTTTTCTTCCAGCCGCAGCAGCAGCTTTCCAAGCTCTTCCTCCTCGCTGTGCGTCAGCTTTCCCTCCCGCATCATCCACTTCTTCGTGAGGGGTGAGTAAGCGTGTGCATCTTTTTTTAAAGCAACTCGAACTCCCTCTTTTGTATCTGCCATGCCGAGCGTTATCGCAAGCTTGCCGTAGTCGTGCACGAAGGCATTGCCGTGCCCCAGAGTGCATCCAGTAGCAGCCTGCATCGCATCTGCAAGGCAGCGGTGAGTCTCAGAAATTGCAACGAGCTTTCTGCTTCCTCTGTTTGCACCCAGCTTCGCCAGGGCAATGCTGCTCATTCTAATTCCGAGCGCTACGCCGGGAGCAAGGTGCCCGTGCAGCTTTACTGCGAGTTTTATTACATCTTCCATGCTCTCACTAAAACAAGTTCACTTCGACTGTTTCGCCCTTTTTGAGGTCTCTAACGGCTATTACATAGCCGTCTGCATTCGCCGCCCTGAGCGAAGAGGCGATCGTGGAAACGTTGTAGAATTCCCCGGGTCTTATGAGTTTCATCGGGGAATTCTCGAAGCCAACTGGGTAGGCTATTCCGTTGCTTCGATGCACAAATACTATGTTGGCGATGTCCGCAGCATCTGTATCTTTGGTCGAAAGCTTTATGTCCTCGCCTATTTTAGAGACAAAGACCGGCCTTGCAGCACTGCCGAGGAAATATCTTCTTAGGTTGAGCTCTGCCGCAACAAACGCACCTGTCGGTTTCCCGGGCAGTCCGAAAACAGGCTTGCCGTTTATAATTCCGACCGCCAGAGGCTTTCCGGGACGGGTCTTAACCTTGTGCAGCAATAGCTCGCCGAGCTCTTCGATAGCTCTCAAAACATAGTCTTTTTCGCCTACAGATACCCCTCCGCTGGTTATGGTTGCATCATATTCACTTCCTTCGATGAATTTCTGCTTTGTGGCTTCCAGGTCATCTGGTATCGTGCCCAAAAATTTCGCATCGCACCCCCATTCTTTCAGAAACGCAACAATCATCGGAGAATTCGTGTCCCTGAGCAGGCCTTTGTGCACCTCATCGCCCGTCGAGAAAACAGCAACCCTCGGCTTTTTGAAGACTTTTACTCTATCTACTCCCATGTCGTGCAGCACGCCTATCTCCTGCGGCCGCAGGCGCTGGAATTTTCTGAGCACTACGTCGCCCTTCTCGTAGTTGCTTCCAGCTTTGACGACTTTTGTCCATTTTTTTATTGGAATGCCGTAGAGCAGGTTTCCTTCAACTCTTGCGTCTTCGAGCCTTAGCACGGCATCTGCGCCTTCTGGCAGGTAAGCTCCTGTAGCAATTGCGATTGCTTCGCCCTTGTTCAGGGCAGGAATATCCTCCTTCTCGTCGCCTGCGTATGTTCTATGCACGATTCTTAAAGGATAGCTCTCGCAGTCCTCGCTTCTCACCGCATAGCCGTCGTAGGAGGCGAAGTTGTACTTCGGCGACTCTTCCGCCGCAACTATGTCTTCTGCGAGCTCTCTGCCCAGGACGTCCTCAACGCTAACTGTCTCGACCTCACGATTGAAATAAAATTTTTTCCTGAGCCCGTCTATGAGCGCATGCGCCTCGTCTAAAGGAACTAACTTTCTCATTTCATCGCCCATACCTGCCATTCTAACTTTTTAATATAAATAATTTACGTTTAATGAAATGTTAATTAAAATAGATTGACAAAAAAGAATTATATACCCCTGCCCCAATTTAATGCCATGAATGTGGTGGCGGTAATAGGAACCGGAAGGGAATCTGGAAAGACAACAACTGTGGAGGCGCTGGTTAGAGAGCTGAGCGCACGCAAGTACAAGGTCGGAGCGATAAAGCAGATTCATGAGGAGGATTTTTCCATAGATACGCCGCACAAGGATACCTGGAGAATTGCGGAGGCCGGGGCTAAAATAGTAGTGGCCGCTGCGCCCCGAGAGATTGCTGCAATTAAAAGGCTCAAAAATGAAGAGAGGTTTGTAGAGGCGATGCGCTTGCTCGAGAACGAAGCTCTGGACCTAATAATCGTTGAAGGAAATCCTCCAGCAGATGTGCCAAAGATTTTTGCAGCTCAAAACCCTGAAAGAGCAAGAAAAATTCTTCCAAAGGTTAAAGGTGTGCTATGCATAGCCTCGCTCTCGCCTGAAAAATTCAGCAGGTTCGACCTGCCTGTTTTCCATCCCATACGAGATGTAAAAAAAATAGTTAATATAATAGAGAACCAAATTGAATCTAAATTTTAAGGAGATTTATCGATATTTAGAAACTTAATTCTCTCAAATTTTGGACCTCTCCAGTGAATCATATTATCTATCTCGATTACTGCCTGAACAATGCCCGCCTGATTAATCGCTTGAGCGGCGGCGGTTCCAGAAACCATTACTCCCTCGTTTTTGAAAGGATTTATCGGGTCCCTGACATCTGCCACAAAGCTGACTTTCGGATTCTCTGCGATATTCCTTGCTTTCTTAGAATCCTCCCTTATCGTGAAGTATATTTTATTCGAATCGTAAACGTAAAAAACAGGCGTCACGTGCGGCTGAGCGTCGTTGCCGACGGTGCATACATACCCTATGCGGCTCTGCATTAGTATCTTATGCATATGTTTTGGAATCCGTACATTTAGAGATGGTGCGGGCCTGGGCAGTATGGGCTTTTGAATCGCAGGTAACTCGACTTCTTTCCAGTAAACAATCTTCCTCGGCTTTATCTCTATCAGTATACGGGACACGAGTGGAGTGAGCTGCCATGCCTTCGGGAGCTTTGCCTTCTCCTGCTTGTATCTCCTTGTATATTCAGGGTACTTGCGCATGAAAATTCGCCTAGCTCTAAACATTATGGGGAGCTTGGTCAGCAAGTCCTGTAATCTGTACACCCGGGCGCTGCCCACAAAGAGCACAGCTCGGTTGTTGGCTATGTTCTCGGGGTCTCTCGCATCCACAAGAAAAGATATTCTCGGATTGCGCTCGATATTTTTTAACTTCTTCGAGGCTATGGAGGTCATGAAGAACATGCGCAGACCGTCGAAGACAAAGCTGACGGGAGTGATGTGGGGATTCCTGCCATCCGAAGTGCCAACATATGCAAATTTGCTGTTCTCAGCGAGGTCGTAAACGTGAGAAGGCAACCAAGGAATTCTCCTGAGTGTCGCTATGGACAGTAAATTCAGAACGACGGTTCCGCTGCCCCCGATAAAAAAGGCGAGCGTGAAAAGCCTATCCTGCCATGTCGTCACGAGCATGGGCAGGGAAACTGCAACAAAAATTATGTTATAGGAATCGAGCCTCTGCAGCGCCCAGAAATCTACGTATGGAATGTATTCCAGCGATGGACCTCGCTCGATAATCTTCTTCAGGTTTACGGAGCGCCACGCTGCAAGAAGCGAAACCCAGAGGACTATTCCCATTCTGTAGGACACGTCCAAAGTGAATATCAGGACAAACAATATCAGTAAAAGACTGGCACGCTCTCCAAACCAGTAATTCATAAGTGTTCTATCATAGAACATGTACGTTGACATAATTAAAAAAATGATTAAGCCGAGTACTGCCTCATAGTGCTGTGCGGAGAACAGACTGCTGCGGTATCTCTCCAGAAACTCTCTCTCGCTGCCTCTTAATGAGTGCTTGAGACCTCTAATTGTAGGGGCAAGCTGAAGTATTAAAAAACTCCACAGGACAACAACAAAAATGGAAATCGAGCCATAGAGCAGGGTTCTCTTGGGCAGGGCAAAAATATACCATAAAATTGCACCAGCAATCTCCATAGCGATTAGCTGGGCTAAGATGTTGTATTTTCTGGGTAGCCAAGAAAAAGGTGGTACTGTTTCAGCAATAACCTCGTATACCCATTTTCTCTCCAACTTATCACCTGAGAAACATATAAAACTCTCAGCAGGGATTTAAGCCTTGCTGCTTCCACGTAGCGGTTGTTCGTTGGCTCCACACCAAGCCATTTCGCACCTTTGCTGCAAGGCTGCCTGCTGCCACGAAACAATATCGAGCTTATTCTACAATGAACTTGGCTTTCATCCCCACTTCGTAAAGAGTTTTGCCCTTCGCAGCCAACTCTACAGGCGCCGGAGTACTAGGCACCGCTGGTGGCGCGGTCTGTCTAGGCCCGCCTGTTAAAGTAATTTTGCATTCTCTATAAACGATTCAATTTCAGCCTGCTCTAACCGCACATATTCTCTGGTCAGCCTCGCCATTATTCGGTAGAAGTCGTACTGCGCTCGCTCCTCAACTTTAGTGCAGAATTTCTCTACCCACGCTGCCAAGTGCTCATTTAGAAATTCCTTCTGCATTTCAAGATACTTCACAGCTTCGCTCTTATTGCCCGACTTCCAGGCTTCTGCTTCTTTGCCACAAAGATAGTGCATGAATTCAAGCTCCACGCTTATATGGTCAGGTATCTCTCTGTCGTTCTCAGAGACCTCTAGCCCTGCCTTCCTGTATTTTTTTTGCACCGCTACTGTTGAGTCGCCCCAGAGCAGACCTTCAACTACCTCTCTTCTGGGCGGCAGACCTAGGTGCGGCATGCCCACGTAGTCAATAGTCCACTTGTCTTTATAAACAGACTCGTAGGGTGGAATGTAGTGCTCGCCAGAGGCAGCGAAGAGGCGGGTGTACTCGACCTCAAACTCCTCTAGCTCAGCAGTTTCAATCGACAAAAATTTACTCTCTTTTATTTTATCAACGAACTCTTTAGAAGGTTTGGAGTAAACAAAGGACAAAAATTTATAAACATCGCTTCTGCCTTCCGCAAGTTTTATGAATTTCCTAATTTTTTTATTCATACTCCCTCCTTGAATTTTATTCTAAATAAATTTATCCTCGATACTCTGTTTTTGAAGAGTTATGGTCGGGGCTGAGAAAACAGGAGTTTTCCTGTGCACGTGCGACAAAAAACTGAATATAAATTTTAAAGAGATTGCAGGAGAAATTAAAAACAAAGTCAAATTTGTCGAGATAGTCGACAAGCTCTGCACGCCGGAGGGGCAGGGATACATAGCCCAGCATTTGAGGTGGAGGGACGAGAGGAGGCCTGAAAAACTCGTCATAGCTGCGTGCAATACTAAAACATTCGATGAGCTTCTCAAAAAATACGAATTCGACAGAGAAAACATGATACTCGAGAACATAAGGGAACACTGCGCCTGGGTTTATAAAGAAAGAAATGAAGCTACGGAAAAAGCAAGGGCAATTGTGAAATGCGGCGTTGTAAAAGCAAGATATATGAAAAAACCTGAGCCAATAAAAGTTACAATAAACAGAAGCATTGCGCTTGTAGGCTCGCAGGGTCTCGCCACAGCTCCAATGCTTGAAAATTTTGGAGCAAGCCTGCATTTAATACAGAGTGAAGGATATTTAAAGAGAGGATTTAAAGCAGCAAAATTTAATTTCTACCCTGCCTCAGAGGTCCTTGACATTAGCGGCAGGCTCGGCAATTTTAAAGTAACTCTCAAGAGAAAAAAGTATATAGACATGCAGAAATGCATAAGCTGCGACGCCTGCGTTGCTGTCTGCCCCAAAAAAGCGATATACTCACCGGAAGATGCGCTTTTCAGTTCTTATGCAATCAGCGAAAAATGCGACAAGTGCGAAGCATGCATAAAAGTTTGCCAAGTGGATGCAGTAAATCTTGAAGAGAAAACCGAAGAAATAAAAGTTGGGCAGGTGCTTTATTCTTCAGACTGCACCGCTGTTCTGAGAGCAGCATCCAATCTGACAGATAGAAAAAGAGAAAGCCTTATTCGAGCAGACTTGAAAAAATGCGCGAATGCAGGGTTGAAAGAAAAGAAACTGAATATTACTGGATGCTCCTACTGCAATGCAGCCTGCGCATACAGTGCAATCTCCTACGGAGACGTAGACGAGCTTTCCTGCGTGGGATGTGGAATATGCGTAAGTGCATGCCCGCAGGGAGTTCTGCAGATGCGCTCACTACCAGAGGAGGAGATGTTCTCTCTTATCGAAGCTGCACTGGATACGGAGCTGAGCCCAAAAATTCTGCTATTTTCGTGCATGGAACAGGATGCTACACTACAAGCGGCGGGCATGAGAAAAATCGATTGTCCCTCACCAGCTACGCTGTTTGTTCCGTGCATAGGAATGGTATCTGACGTTCATATACTCAGGGCTTTCGATTTGGGCGCTGAGGGCGTGCTATTGCTCGGCTGCAAAGAATGCATGTACGGAAATGGGGTGAGTGAGGCTGCCAAAACTGCTGAGTTTTGCAGGCAGTTAATGGGCGCGCTTGGAGCTGAAAAAGAAAGAATCAAGATTATCGATGGAGATGCAGATGCTCCGCAGAAATTTGCATACGCCGTAAGTAATTTTGTAAGGAGTCTAAATTCAATGCCAGCACTGGGGCTGGGA
>JACRDW010000112.1 GCA_016212785.1 Methanobacteriota archaeon
GATTGAGGAGATAAATCCTGTTAACTTAGAAAAAGTTTTGCAGAGGTTAGAAGCTCCGACAAACGACGTTACGGGCGGCATAAAGGGAAAGCTGCTGGAACTGGTTGCGCTTGCGAACAAGGGTTTCGAGGCACAGGTAATAAATGCGCTCAAGCCCGGAAGATTGAAGAAAGCTTTATTAGGACAGCAGATTATAGGGACGACAATAAGGAAAGGCAAATATGATAGATGCAAGAAAGCTTGACCACATACTCATTTCTCTGAAAAAAGACGTTGCGAGCAAAACGAAAAACGGATTCGAAGACGTTGCGCTAGTTCACCGCGCATTACCTGAAATTGATAGAGAGGAAATCGACTTAAGCGCAACTTTTTTTGGAAGGAGAATAAGTGCTCCAGTACTGATTGCGGGCATGACAGGCGGGCACGAGAAGGCCAAGAAAATTAATGAAAATCTTGCGATTGCTGCACAGGAATTAAACATTCCAATGGGCGTGGGCAGCCAGAGAGCCGGAATCGAAAACGAGAAATTGGCATATACGTACTCGATTGCAAGAGAGGCTGCTCCGGATGCTTTTTTGATAGCAAATCTTGGAGCGGTGCAGCTTTCTAAGGGTTACGGAATAAAAGAGGCGAGAAAAGCGATAGATATGATTGGCGCAAATGCGCTCGCGGTGCATTTAAATCCGCTGCACGAGGCAATTCAGCCGGAGGGCGAGACAGATTTTAAAGGGTGCATTAGAGGAATTGAAAAGCTGAGTAATATCGGAGTACCGATCATTGCGAAGGAAACTGGCGCAGGCATAGCCAGAGAAGAAGCTGTGCTGCTCGAAAAAGCAGGAGTCGCCGGAATAGACGTAGGCGGCCTGGGCGGAACTTCCTTCTCGGCGGTGGAGTACTACAGGAAGAAAGCCGGCAAAGGAAAGCTGTTCTGGGACTGGGGGATACCTACGGCGATTTCTACTGTCGAGTGTGCAGAGAGCACGAAGCTTCAGGTAATAGCCACGGGCGGAATAAGAAACGGCATAGAGGTTGCAAAAGCTCTCGCTCTCGGAGCAAGTGCGTGCGGAATCGCGCTGCCCTTACTGCGCAGGGCGGTGAAGAGCAGCAGGGAAGTTGCGGCAGAGCTGCAGAGGATAATCGAAGAGCTAAAAACAGCGACGTTCTTGGTCGGCGCCGCAAATGTTGCAGAGCTGAAAAACAGCGATGTCGTAATAACAGGAAAAATGAAAGAGTGGCTGGAAAGCAGGGGCATTGATTGTAAAAAATTTGCGAATAGAAGGATGATTAAATGGAAATAACTGCAGTGGGCGGCTATGAAGAAGTCGGCAGAAATATGACTGCCGTCAAAATCGGCGGCGATACGATTATAATAGACATGGGGATTCGCCTCGACAGAGTGCTGGTTCACGAGGATACCGACATAACAAAAACTAAGAAGGAAGAACTCGTCAGGATGGGAGTCATACCCGACGATTCTGTGGTAAGGGGCAACGTTAGGGCAATTGCTCTCACGCACGGTCACCTCGACCACCTCGGAGCTGTGTCGAAGTTCGTTTCCAAGTACAATGCGCCGCTTATAGGCACCCCCTACACAGTAGAACTTGCAAAGAGGGGGATAAGGGCTGACGGCGGGAGATACACAAATCCAGTATACGCAGTAGAAGAAGGGGAAATCCTTCAGGTGACGCCGGAAATAAGCCTGGAGTTTATCAGGGCGACGCACAGCATACCCCAGACAGTAATTCTGGCTGTGCACTCTCCGCACGGCACGCTCGTTTATGCAAACGATTTCAAATTCGACGATTCTCCGATTATAGGAGAAAAAACAGATTATACGAGGCTGAAGGAGCTGGGAAGAGAAGGAGTAAAATGCTTGATTGTGGAGACCGTTCGCGTAAGCGAGGAGGGAAGAACGCCTTCCGAAAAAATTGCTCAGAAAATACTCGAGGACAGCGTGGCTAGGAGCGACCCTGAGAAAGGTTTGATTGTAACTACTTTTTCCTCGCACATCGCGAGGATAAGTAGTATCACCAATGCTGCAAGAATCGCAGGCAGGACACCGATTTTGCTGGGCCGCAGCATGGAGAAATTCGTCGGACTGGCCGAGAACATGAAAATTCTCGAGCTGCCGGAGGATGCGCACCTCTACGGCAGCCCAGAGTCTGTTAAGAAAATTCTGCACAGCATCGTCAGAGATGGAAAGGAGAAATATTTGCTCGTAGTAACCGGGCACCAGGGAGAGCCTGACGCCCTGCTGACAAAAATTGCAAATAAAAAATTTGGATACGTCATAGAAAAGGGTGAGGAGGTTATTTTTTCGGCGGACATAATTCCGAACCCGATGAACGTTGCAAATCGCTATGTGCTTGAAACCAAGCTAAAGCTGCAGGGGGCGAGGCTGTTCAAGGGAGCGCACGTCTCCGGGCACGCCTCAAGAGAAGACCACCACGATTTGTTGAGGATGCTGCAGCCGGAAAATGTTATACCATGCCACGGCGATTTGGCAATGCTCTCCTCCTACGCAGAGCTTGCAGAAAATCTTGGCTACGAACTCAACAAAAACATTCGCCTCGTCAGGAACGGGCAGAGGGTTGCGGTATAATTGCTAAAGTGAAGAGCATGAGGGAAGTAATCTACAAGCATGCTTTGAAAAATGCCCTCGACTACGGCAGGGCAGATTCAAAGGCTGTGCTGGGCAAGGTCTTAGCAGAGCTGCCGGAGCTGCGGAAAAAAGTAAATGAAATTATGCCTGCTGTCGAGGAGGTTGTACGTGAGGTAAATTCGCTGCCAAAGGAAAAACTGACAGAGGAGATTAAGAAATACGAGTTCATTGAAAAAAAAGAGAAGCGCACTGAGCTTCCGGAGCTGGCAAATGCAGAAAACGTTGTCCTGCGCTTCGCTCCAAACCCGAGCGGACCTCTGCACATAGGGCACTGCAGGGCTGCGATTTTAAACGACGAATATGCGAAGCGTTATAAAGGAAAATTTATCCTGCGCCTGGAAGATACTGACCCCGCAAGGGTTGACCCCCAGGCTTATGATGCGATACTCCACGACCTCGAGTGGCTCGGCGTATCTATCCACGAAATAGCTATTCAGTCAGATAGACTTGATATTTATTACGAACATGCAAAAAAACTCATCGAGATTGACGCCGCTTATGTTTGCACCTGTCCACAGGAAGAATTTCGAAAGCTGAGGAATCGTAGCATAGCGTGCAAGTGCAGGGAAATCAGCGCAGAAGAAAACCTTAAAAGATTTGCAAAGATGTTTAGAGAGCGCAAGGAAGGCGAGGCGGTAGTTAGAGTAAAAACTGATTTAAAGCTGCCTGACCCTGCGATGCGCGATTTTATAATTCTGCGAATAACCGACGAGCCACATCCAAGAGTAAATAGAAGAGTTTATCCGCTTTACAACTTCTCGGTAGCTGTGGACGACCATTTAATGAACGTTACGCACGTTCTGCGCGGCAAAGACCACATAATCAATACACGGAAGCAGGAGTTCATTTACGATTACTTCGGCTGGAAAAAGCCGGAGTTTATCCACTACGGCTTATTGAAAATCGAGGGTCTTGAGCTAAGCACCTCGCTCATGGCTAAAGGAATAAAAGAGGGCATTTATTCGGATTGGAGCGATGTAAGGTTGGGCACGCTGCTTGCGATGAAGCGCAGGGGAATTCAGCCTGAGGCGATTCGAAGAGCTATGCTCGACGTCGGAATAAAAGATACGGACATAAGCTTCAGCTGGAAGAACCTATATGCATATAACGGGGAAATAATCGAGCCGAAAGCAAATCGCTACTTCTTCGTTCCCTCGCCGAGGGAACTGCTCGTAGAAGGTTGCGCTGATAAAACTGCCCTCGCTCCCCTGCATCCGGACTTTCCGGAGAGGGGGAAGAGAAAGCTGGAAATCAAGGCAAGAGAAGGAAAGACCAGAATTTATATCTCGCAGCAGGACTTCGATGCTCTAAAAGAAGGAGAAGTTGTCAGGCTCATGGAAGCTTTTAACGTCGAAATTTTGCGGGTGGATAACAAAGCATTTGCAAAATTTCACAGCGAAGCTCTGGAAGAAGCGAGAAGAAGAAGAGCGAAGCTCATCCAGTGGGTGCCTGAAGAAAACGCAAAAGTCAGAGTTATCGCTCCGGAAGGAATGATTGAGGGACTGGGCGAGGTTAACTTAAAGAATTTGAGAGCAGGAGGCATAGTTCAGTTCGAAAGGTTCGGCTTTGTCAGAGTGGACGAGGCGGGTAAAGATGAGCTGGTAGTATACTTTGCGCACAAGTAGACAGAAAAGTTTAAATGCTCGAAGAAAAATCTTAGTGGCGAGTGCAGCCGATATTGGCGAAGCTTTTTATATCAAACCGATGAATTAGGAGGTTTTACGATGCCAAAGATGTACGTAAAATTTAGTGTTCCGAAAGAGCTGGTTGAAAAAGCTTACGAGGCTCTTGAGATTGCCAGGAGTACTGGAAAGTTGGGCAAAGGAACCAACGAAGTTACGAAGTTCGTGGAGCGAGCGCAGGCGGCGCTTGTTTTGATAGCAGAAGACGTTGAGCCAGAGGAGATAGTTGCTCACCTGCCGATGCTGTGCGAGGAGAAGAAGATTCCTTACATCTACGTTCCGAGCAAGCAGGAGCTGGGCAGGGTAAGCGGTTTAGAAGTTTCAACAGCTTCTGCGTGCGTGGTAACGCCTGGAAAGGCAAGAGAAATAATAGAGGAAATTGCAGAAAAATTAAAAAGTTTGAAAAAGTAATTGAGGAGGC
>JACRDW010000114.1 GCA_016212785.1 Methanobacteriota archaeon
CTGGGAATACGTTCTCCGGAAGTTTGACCGCAAAGCTGAACTTTTTTACGTCCTTTGGAAACGAAATGCTCCTGTAGTATAAAGTGTTCTCCTCCAGATATCTCGCCTCGATGCCAAAATCGATATTAAATGCATAGCTTTCTCCCCTGGAAATAGGGTTCTCAAAATATATTCTGCAGGCGTTGGGGAGCATTTCGTGGCGCAGCTTTGTGCCTTTTTCGGAAGTGGAATGAACCTGCTCCTGCATTGCAAACTCGAAGTAGTCTACCCTGCCTTCCAGACAGGTTAAATTTACAAAAAACTGCTCAGCTTTTTTGTCCATGTCAACGAAAACGGAAACCTCTTCGAGAGAATAGTCGCCGGAGACCGCCATCACATCCGGCAGTAAAAAAAGCAGCAGTAAAAGTCTCAAATACATCACCTTACTTGAGGAGACCATTGAGCTTTTCCTCCAGCACAGGTTTTTGCGTTAAACCTATATAGGTATGCGCAACTGGAGCAGTGCTGTTAAAAAAAACTATGGCTGGAAGATAGCCAAACTGGCCGTATTTTCTGAGCATGTCACGATTTTTGTCTGCGTCGATTATTAGAACTATTGTCCTGCCTTCATACCCCCTCTTCAGCTCTTCCACAATTGGCATCTGATACTTGCAGTAAGGGCAAGAATCTGAATGAAAGTAAAGCAGCACGGGCTTGCCGGAGTGAAGGGCATCGTTCAGCTCGCCTTCCGCTCCTCCCGCACCCTTCGGAGCAGCGCAGCCTGCGAAGAAAATAAGCATAACTAAAAATATCTCTTTAAGCATAATAGTACTTGCAGGCAGTACCAAATATAAAATTATCTACAGAGGATATTAATGTACGAAAAATTGCTCGAGAAGTATTCGAACCAAGTGGAAGAGAAACTGGAAGAATATTTTGAGCAGGTTCAAAGTCAGGGTTTCATCTCAGAGGTGCATGGGCATATTAGAGAATATGTGCTCAGAAAAGGGAAGAGGCTTGCTTCCTGCAGCACCATCTTGGCATATAAGGGCTATTCTGGAAAAGTGGATGAGAAAATCTTAAATGCGTGCATCGGAGTTGAGCTTTATCGCCATAGCATACTGATACATGACGACTTAGTAGACTTGGACGAATACAGGAGAGGAGGGAAAGCTTTTCACAAAATTTCAAGCCTCGATGACAGGTTCGGTGAGGGCATGGCAATCTTCTCCGGGAACATCCTCTATGTCATGGCACTCGACGCCATTCAAAACTCCGGCTTCTCAAAAGCGCAGATCGAGAAGGTTATTTCGCTCTTCGTAAACGAATTTAGAATGGTAAATGAAAGCCAGATTTTAGACCTGCTTTTCGAATACACCCAACCAAGTGTAGAGGAATGGTATGATATGGCCAAAAAGAGAGCTGCATCCTTATTCAAGGCAACGATGCTTGCCGGAGGAATCTTCGCAGATGCGCAGAAGAAGGACCTGCAGGTTCTTGAGAAGGCAGCATTGCAAATCGGATACGCCTTCGATATCCAGGACGATATAATAGGTACCTTCGCAAGCGAGGAGCAGTACGGCAGGCCAAGCGGAGGAGACTTACTGCTCGGCAAGAAGCCGCTGCATATAGTATATGCACTCGAATCACGTAAAAAGCTAATAGAACTTCTCAGAAAAAAAGAGCTGAGCCTGGAAGAAATAGAGAAAGCCAAGACGATTATAAAGAGGTGCGGTGCTCTGGATAAGGCGAAGGAAAAATTAAAAGAGCATGCAAAAAAAGCCAATGAATTAATACAAAAAACTTCGATGAGCAGCGGCTCCAAAAAATTTTTCTATGGCTTCATAGACTACGTTGCAGAGAGCTTAGAATGGTACAAATAGCTAAACCAGCCTCCACCTGCCTCTCTGCAGCGCTTTCTCTATCACCTTTATTTTTTCTGCACCGATGTTATATCTTGTAATTACGTTTCCTGCCTTCTTCTGCGAGGTCATGGTGAGCAGGGTTACGATGTCGCTTATCTTCATTCTGATTTTCATGCATTTCACCCTACGCCGGTACCGCAATACCGTCAGGTAGGCGCAAGATTTCCGTTAGGAAGCTGGCATGTCCGCCATTCTTTCTTGCGAAAGCTTGCGGTCTTGCTAACGCAATGCTAAGCTCTTCCCTGAGCCAGACGCTGTGCAAATTGGAATCCCTTCTCAGCGCTTCAACCTCTGTTCTAGAAGTCCTTGCAATGTCCTCGCGATATTGCTCTAACAAAGCCCTCGTCAAAAACCTTATAGCTTTTTTATCGCCCATACGTTCCCTCCTGTTTAAAAAAAGTACATTATAGGTTATATTCTTGTGGTTTCATTTATGTAAACCTGAAGTTTACAGCTATCTCGTGCTGATGTAAAGAAAGACGCCCAGCGCAAAAAGCTCAAAAACGTCTGCGATAAGGCGGTAGGGGTCCACAACGCTCGCCGCCGAAATTCCAAAAATGAAAATTTTAATTACAGGAGCTGCAAAAAAAGTCCTGAACCAGAGCGCAAGGGCGAAAAGCAAGAAGCCGAGAGTGAATTCAGACTTTATCTCTCTATATTTCCTTGCAAAAGCATAAATTAAGTATGTTAATATAGTCAAGTTTATTATGCTTATTATCAGCCTGATGTAAAGGATGCCGCTTTCCATTTTTTTACAATCACTACTTAAAAATATATATACCTTTCTCTTAATCCCTACGTCAGTGCCCTCCCGCTTTTAATATTCCGCTTGCTGCAAGGAGCAGGACAATCACTTCAAATACTGCTATTACTACATAGGACGTATCTTTTTTCCTGATAAGAATAGGCAATATAGCGAGATAACATAAAATTGTCAGACCTGCCAAGAATGCAATGCCGATAAAATTCAGATAGTCCCCTTTACCTATCATGGCAACCCATCTCCAGCCAGTGGGTGCATTGAGGGCGTGTACATAATCCTTTGCCTTCATTCCCCAGTATTTTGGCAGCTCCTCAACAGGAACAAAGCTCTGAAGCATTCCTGATACATAAACCATAAAAGTTACTATAAGTGCTAAAAGCCCAAGGTACATTCCAATGTTTAAAATATTTGCGTATGCTGCTTGTTCCTCTGCTATTCTGCCTTCTACCATATTAACCTCCTATTCCCATATTCCGAGACCTTTAAGAAGGGCTCTGCTTCCTGCAAAGAGCAATAAGCCGATAACCACCCATTTAATTGCTCTCGGCCTTGCCTTAGCAAGTATCTTCACACCCACGATAGAGCCGAGCATTATTCCAACGATAGACGGAACAGCAATTATGGGCAGCACAGCGCCTTCGTTGAGATAAATCCATGCCGCAGAGGCGTCTGTGATTGAGAGGAGAAACTTGCTTGTCGCAACAGAAATCTTGAGCGGTGCACCCATTACGAGATTTAAAACAGGCACATTTGCCCATCCAGCGCCGAGACCAAACATGCCTGCCATTATGCCAATGAATATAAACAGCACCAGCGCTTGAGGTGTTCTGTGTACGCTCCATTCTACATCTTTTCCAAGGGATTCCTCCCTGTAGATTCCCATTATCCCTAACGTCTGCGAAAGGCTGTCGGGCTGGGCTATGTCTGGAAAGTCTGATTTCTTAGCCGACGCCATGACTATTACAATAAATATTATAGTTGCACCGAGCAATATCTGGACTATATTAGTTGGCAGTGCAAGCCCAATCATCGCTCCAACAATAGCTGCGGATGATGCGATAAGCGCAAGTGGCATGGCAAGTCGAAGACTGGCGAGGTTTCTCTTAAGGAGCCCTGGACCTGCTGCAAGCGCACCCGAAAGTGCAACTAACAGTCCGGCCCCCCTGACAAAGTCGAGGTGAAAAGGAAAAAAGCCTCCGACGATTGGCACAAAGAGCACCCCGCCGCCAACGCCGCCTAAAACAGCAAGGATGCCCAAAACAAACGTGACAATGAAAAGAGCCAACGGCCAGAGCCACCACGGCTTGCCTGACGCTGAAGCGGTCCTGCCTATTTCTGCTGCTTCAACAAGCATTACAGATAATATTGGCAGCAGGATAAAGAGCATTAAAAGCTTCCTTCGATTTCTGACGATATTCATCGAGACCTCATAATCCCACCTTGCATGAGCAACGGACGCTGCTGTCAGGAATTCGAATACATCTCTCGGAAAACTCATTTTCCGAAACCTCCTTTTAATTCACCCTTAGCTTGCCTCAAATTAAGTATCTCGGTTTAAATATTTTTCGCTTTTAAAGCTGCTGAAAACTAGGACATCAAAGCTTATGCGACTTGATTTTATTCGACAACACCATTTTGTTGGGAACAGTTTTATACGTTATTCTTTGCCTTTCTTCTATTTGCTCATAAATCTTGAGAAATTCATCATAATTTTTTTCGAATTCGTCTGATAGGAAATACATAGCAATGGGAGTGCCTCTGCGGACTGCAAATTTATTTTTCACCAGCATATCTAGGTGATACCTGACAGTTTTATAGTCCAAGTTGAGCGTCTCTGCAAGTCTGTTTGCGTTGGAGGGCATCTCTTTCAGGGATTTGGCTATGTGGGCTCTTTGAATTCCGCCTTTTGTAACGCCGAACATCCACCAGATTGTTTTTTTGTCCATATCTACCACTGTATATGCATTTTCATAGATTTAAGGATTTTGAGCAGGAAATTAATTAAGATTTAGAAATTTATTTTCCCTTCTAAATAGGAAATTAACTAAGACTTAGGAATTTATTTTTCTAATCTTATTCTTTTGTTGGGATAACATCGGATAACTTTTCTATTATTTTGGAGATATTCTGGATATTTTAAGACTATTTTGGAGCAAAATATAACTTTTAAGGTTGTTTTTCTGGGAAAAATATATAAATCTCATTAAAAAAGTAAAAAAGGGTGATTAAAATGAAGATTTTGATATACACAGACGGCTCTGAAGAGGCTGAAAATGCCCTGAGGATTGGAGGAAAACTGGCAAAGGATGCGAATGCAGAAGTGTCGTTGCTTGCTGTTGCTCCTGATGAGAAAGAATTCGGTGCTTTTTCGTACGCGTTCACCGAAATACTTGCATCTGGGAGGGAAGAAGTGATTAGGGCGTTTTCCGAGCAAGAAAAAGTTTATCTTGAAGTTGGAAAGGAACTGCTGAAAGAAATGGGAGTCAGAGCTGAAACCAAGCTCAGAAAAGGAGAAGCGGTTGAAGAGATTCCGAAAGAGGCAGAAAGTGGAAAATACGACCTGATTCTAATAGGCTCGAAAAAAGTAAGCGAATTAAAAGAAATTCTGTGGAGCAGTCAAGACCTATCGTCACTGCGTCACAACCTGCAAAGGCTGATGCGTGGTGATAGAGGAGATGAAAAAATGAAGGGGCTCAAGAGATTTTTGAAAAGATTTGAAGATTACATGGTTGCAATAACTTTTGCTGAGGCAGAAGAGTTTGACACAGCGAGAGAGATTATGCAAGAATCAAAGCAGGCTAAAGCTGGAGAAAACAAAAAGATTTCAAAACGCTTTCTTGCGACGCTATTAAAACCTATAAAAGGATAACAGGAAAACCACGAAATTGAAAGGAAGGAGTCAGGCAATTATGGCAGGTAATTACAGGAAAAAGAAACCCTATAGTAAGACGATAATCGCTGGGATTTTCTCAGTAGCACTTTATGCGGTGCTGCTGTTGAATCAAGATATTATTAACTGGTATTTTGGAAGGGGCGGGGTATATGCCATATTACCAATAATCACCGCATTAATCTTCTCCTTTGTCCATGGTGCATTTACGGACAATTTCTGGACCGTCCTTGGTGTAGAGGCTAAGAAGAAAAAGGAGGTTAAATAAGATGCAGGATATAGCCATGGAAGCGGCTAGTTTCATTGATCTTGGCCTGATGAATGTGCTATACCTACTTTTTGTAGGCTTTGTCGGAGGTCTTGTGAGCGGATTTATCGGTTCTGGTGGTGCCTTTGTTCTCACGCCCGCCATGATGAGCATAGGCGTGCCCGGCCTTGTGGCAGTGGCAAGCAACATGTGCCACAAGTTCCCAAAGGCATTGGTTGGCGCAACAAAAAGGGCAAAATACGGGCAGGTGGATGTAAAGCTCGGCCTCACAATGGGTGCCTCAGCAGAGGCAGGTGTTCTTGTTGGCGCACATATACAAGAAAGCATAAAGAAGGCCTTTGGAGATGCGGGTTCAAATCTCTATGTTAGTGCTGCCTTTGTGGTTGTGCTCGCAATCGTGGGTGGATTTGTCCTTAGAGATGCCCTCAGATCGATGAAAAACAATAAATCAGAAGTGGAAGAAGAAAAGGTTACAGGGATTGCAAGATGGATACAGTCAATAAATATCCCCGGCACAATGGTATATTTCCGTAGCCTCAATGCAAAGGTATCTGTGCTCTTTACTATCCCTCTTGGATTTGCTACAGGCATGCTCGCAGCAACGATTGCGGTTGGTGGATTTATTGGCGTTCCAGCAATTATTTACATCCTCGGCGCTCCGAGTCTGATGGCTTCGGCAACAGAACTCGTAATTGCCTTTGTTATGGGACTCGGTGGTTCTTTCAAATATGCCCTGAGCGGTCTTGTCGATATAAGGCTTTCAATGATAATTCTTGCTGGCTCACTTTTTGGTATCCATCTCGGTGCAATAGGAACGACCTATGTTAAAGGCAATATGATAAAACTCGTAATGGGAACAATTATGGTGGTAGTCCTTTTCAGCCGTGCCCTGATGATACCTGTTTATCTTACACAGCTGAATGTTATAGCACCACTTGATGAAGGTCTGGTTAAGATTCTAAAAAGCACGAGCTTTGGTATAATGATACTGGCACTGCTCTTTGGAGGGGTGATGGTTCTTGGTGCACTCTTTAGGGGAATACGCGAAGATCGCAAAGTTACATATACTACTGCCCTCCCAACCAATTGATTCCTCTTTTTCCTTGAGGAAGCCCATCGCAGGATTTATATGCCGGTGCTACTATTATGCTATAAGATGCTACTTCATAAGGAGGCGTGGAGATGGGTAGATACAGAAAGATACTCGTTGCAGTCGACGGCTCTCAGACGAGCATGCATGCGCTCGAGGAGTCCTTTAAACTCGCGCAGAACGAGGGAAGCTGGATAACAGTTGTCTCCGTCATGCCACGTTATACCGGAGACCTTGACCTCCTAGTAGTTGGAAATGTGATGGCCGCCTTGAGAAAGCCGTGCGATGAGACACTCCGAAAAGCAGAGGAGTTGGCAAAGTCCCATAAAGTGCTTGTTAAAACCGTATGTGCGGAAGGGGAACCACATGAAAGGATTATAGACCTTGCCACCTCTGAAAACTGTGATTTAATCGTAATGGGGAGAAGGGGATTGCACCGCCTTGAAAGAGCCCTTATGGGAAGTGTAACAGCGCGGGTCATTGGTTACAGCCCCATAGACATTCTTGTTGTTACCAGAGATTCGGTAGTTGGCTGGCAGAGGGTACTCCTCGCTACCGATGGTTCAAAATACAGCAAGGCTGCCGAAAAGAGGGCGATAGACTTTGCGAAATCCTATGGTGGGGAATTAAAGGTTATTTCTGTAGTTGATGTCCCACCAGAGTTTTATGCAGAATCCCCGGAGACCGCCGAAGAACTGGTCAAGAAGGCTAAAGAATATGTGGGGAATGTGAGAAAGCGGGCAGATTTGGAAGGTATAAAAACAGAAACCTTTGTGAGGGAAGGTGAGGCTTATCAAGTGATAACTAACCTTGCAAAAGACCAGAATATAAACACCATAGTGATGGGAGCCCATGGTAAAACTGGATTAAAGAGACTCCTCATGGGAAGCGTTACAGAAAAAGTCATTGGATACGCACCCTGTCCCGTGCTTGTGGTAAAAGCGTAGATTAGGGTAATGGATAAACTTACAGTCAGCATAGGCTTGTTTGTAATTTTTGTGGTAGTTTTATTAGGACCCTTTCTCTCCCGGAAGATTGAAGACAGTCTGGAGGCTTTTCTGTTTGGGTGCGGCACGGCTGCAGTTACCATATCCAATCTATGGAGCCTTGAACTGGTGGAGGAGGCGATTTTAGCTCCCGTTGACAGCGGCAGAATATTTGGAATCCCGGTTGGAATAACGCAAGCAGTTCTATTGGCAGGACTTGTGGTGTATTACCTCAGAGCGCAGATTTGTAACGGAATCCGCAGAATGGCAGAAAAACTTTCCTTAAGCATTTTCATTTTTATACTGGTAGCAGTTTTGGGCATTCTCTCCAGCGTTATTTCTGCAATTATCTCCTCAATAATTCTGGTGGAAATGGTGAATGCCCTTCCTCTGGAACGCAGGTCAAAAATAGAACTTACCATCATAGCATGCTTCTCGATCGGCTTGGGAGCAGCACTGACACCTATCGGTGAGCCGCTCTCTACGATTGCCGTATCTAAATTGGGCGGTGAGCCCTACCATGCCGATTTCTTTTATCTTTTCAGGCTTCTGGGCATTTATATCGTCCCGGGAGTAATTGCCTTTGGGTTAGCGGGGATGATTCTGGTCGGAAGGAAGAAAAGGACAGCTGGGGAAGAGACCATTGCGTCATGGGAATGCCCGATGGAGACCTTGAGAGACGTTATAATAAGGGCTGTGAAGGTCTACGTTTTTGTAATGGCATTGATATTGTTGGGAGGAGGGTTTAAGCCAATAATCGACTGGTACTTTGTGCTGATTCCGGCGGAGGTCCTTTATTGGGTAAACATGGTATCTGCCATCCTTGATAATGCCACTCTCACAGCGGCGGAGATCGGCCCTGCTCTCACAGAGCTCCAGATAAAGAGCGCGTTAATGGCACTCCTCATCTCCGGCGGCATGCTCATCCCGGGGAATATTCCCAATATTATTTCGGCCAACAAACTTGGAATAAGGAGCAGGGAATGGGCGCGCTTTGGGGTGCCCATGGGTATAATAGCAATGCTGATTTACTTCCTGGTCATTTATCTACCGTACTGGATATAGATTCTTTACAAAACAACAGTCGTTTTAGGCGATTTAAGCAGGGTTACTCAATTATCTTCATCCCCATCTTTGCAAAGTGCTTGTCGTAAGTAAAGATAGAATCGAGATTCACAGCCTTCGTTAGAGCAACGTTTGTGCAGTCCGTGAAACTCAACTTTGGCATCTCTTTATATTTCTTGAATATCTCCCAGGCGCTATCTATAATTTTTTCCTCAACTTTTAAAATTTGAAAACCCCCGCTCTGCCGGAGTTCTTCCCCAAAGGAGATCACGTCATTAACGTCGCTGGCAACTACTCTTAGCAGCGTCATTAACTCGTCGAAAACGTAGTCTGATAAACAAATCCGCTTTACTGGTAGCTCGCCTTCAGCTATCTTTTCCATAAATGCACGGGCACGTATATGATTTGCATCTTTTTTGTACTTGTAGGCGAAGAGAGCGCTCGTATCTGCAAATATCCTCATCTTCTGTGCTCCTTGTAAAGCAGTTCGTCCAGCATCTCTACACTGGTTTTTATTTTTCCGTCCAGGGGCTTAGACAGAACTACAGGGTCTTTGCTCCAGTCATATTCCTCCTCCACCCAGCGCTCAATTGCCCTTCTCAGAGCTACCCTCAGCGACATCTTCTTATCCCTCGCCATTTTCCTGAAAGATTCGTAAACTTTGAAGGGTACTTCAGTCTGCACTACTTTTGTTTCGCTCATTTTTTCTGATTTCCATTCATATTTTTAGATGTATTTTTATGAATTAACGTATATAAATTTATTGTACATCGCAAATAACAAATCAATGTTCCATCGCGTAGAACAGCAACCCCCCGAGAGCGCACACAAGTCCACCGGCCAAAAAACCATAAAAATAGCCGAATGAAGATATTATTTTCCCTCCTATTAGAGAGCTTATTGCAAAGCCCCCGTACAGTGTGGTGCTGAAGCCGCCCATAGCCATGCCTCTGCTTGCTGGATGCACTGCTTCTGCCAGGGAGGTGCTTATTGCCATTGTTACGATTCCCATAGTCAAGCCTATGAGAGCAACAGCTGTGATTAGAGCATGCCAAGAGGTAGCGGACGCAAGCAGAATTATTCCTGCGGCAAGGACAAGCATGCCGATTACGATGAATGGATAGCGCTTGCCCGATTTATCAGAGATATAGCCTGCCGGAATTCTTGCAAATGCGTTAAAAAATGACTGAATGGTGAACAGCAGACCGATGTAAAATACGCTCAGACCGATCGTACTGGCATATAAAGGAAAGAAAGGCTGAAAAAGCCCAAACCCGATGGCAATGCAAAAAGTCGCAGTCCAGCAGGCAAAAACTATTCTGTTTTGCAGTAATTTTCTAATCTCTATATTGCTCGGCCTACGCTCAGCGGTCGAAGCCGGAAAATTCAAACACAGCATGAGGGCAATAAATATCACAGCGCCTGAAAAAAAGAATGTTGAGGAGTAGCCGACGTAACTTGCGATAAAGCCTCCTGCGGCAGGACCCGCAGCCATACCTACCTGCATTGCGGAGGTATACCAACCGTAGGCTCTGCCCATGCGGCCGGTGGAGGTATCTCCGACAAAGGAAGCCATCGCCGGTGCGAAGGCAGCAGCTCCGAGCCCGGCGAAGGGGTACACCAGCATAATTTGTTTTGGGGTTTGAGAGATTGACAGCAAGAAAGACGCAAAACTGCTGAGACCCAGTCCGGCGAATATCAAGCGCTTCCTGCCGAGGCGGTCGGACAGCGAGCCCAGCGGAATAGCCAGTGCAGCAGCGATTATCATAAACGAGAATGCGATTAATCCGACTTCCATGGCGGAAGCTCCTAAGGACTTTGCGTACAGCGGTACTATTGGAATGCGCATGAAGATTCCAACGTACACTAGCAAAGTTAGAATACTTGCAAATGCCAACGGAGATATTTTGCGCGCTCTCATGCGTTCCAACCTTTCATAAGGGTGTCGGCGGAAGTCTGGCATTCATACATGCTATTTTGAAAAGCCTGCCAGACAACGCTGACAAGCGGACCCGCCGGGATTTGAACCCGGGCTTGAAGGTCCGGAACCTTCTGTCCTGTCCGGGCTAGACTACGGGTCCATTCTCAGCACTTCGCTCGCAAGCTTTTCGCATGAGTGATGCTCATGCCATTCCGTGAGGAAGATGGTAAACACGCCATCTTTCTGACGAAATCTCGTTCTTGCAGAACGAATGCATTCGCTCCGAAGGAGCGAGGGCATGAATGCTCGCTCGTGCCGAGACCCAGAGTTATATATTTTGACCGTATATTATTATCGTATGGTATCCAAAAAAGAGCTTTTGAGAATGCTGCACAAAGCAATTGATTTTGAAGACCACGCAGTGCTAATTGAGCTTGAGAAATTCGCAGAGAGAGTGGAAGACGGGAAGCTCAAGCAAGTGCTGAAAGAGCTCATCAGAGACACTTCACGCCACGTTCTGGAGCTTGCTGAACTTATTGAAAAAGTTGAGAAGAGTGAGGAAGATGATTTCTGAAGAAATGCTGAAAGAGCTGGGAAGATTTTTAAAACTCGAAATTGAAGCAAAAAATAGCTACGAGGGTTATCTCAAAAAAATAAAAGATAAAGAGATTCGGGAAGCGCTGCTGCATATTCGAAATGAAGAAATAAAACACATCAACCTGCTGAAAAAGGCGATAGAAGATATTAAACCTTGATTTCAACCTCGCTTCCTACCGCATTTCCGGGTAAGCCCTTAGCGAATTTTGCAAGCAGGCGGCTGCCGTGGGTGCGCAGAATTTTTCCTGTGATTGTTTTCCCGGTCTGCGTTTTCCAGACGACTTTCTTTCCTGTCAAGCTGGCAATATTTTTTTTGCCTGCTTCTATAACTGCATAATTGTTATACATCTCCCTCCTGCTTCCTCTAAATCCAACGATTTTTGCATTCATCCTTGAAACCTCCGTAGTATTTCCTCCAGGACTTTGTTCCGGTTTGCTTCGCTGAGTTCATAGATTATAACGTCTTTCCTGCGCTTGAGCTCCTGCACGAGCGGATGCTTTGACGTATAGTGTATCGTTGCAATTACATTGCGCCCGCTCTCAAAGGCTGCTCTCACTGCCTTGATAAATCTTTCGCTGTGCAGCTCCATCGGACCAACTTCGTCGATTATTACCAGGTCGCAGTCTTCTTCCATTGCGCCGGAAAATTTATCTACATCGCCGAGATTTACCCGGTACTTGCCCACCCTCGGACCTTCTCTCTGCGCAACGTGAGCGAGTATTCCCTCAGCGCCTGTTTTAATATCGACTATTCTAAAGCCTTTCCTCTCGCCGCCTTCCCTTATTTCTTCGCTCAGAATGCCGCCTATCTTTTTATCCTTCAGAGCCTGAATTATTTTCCTGCACAGCGTTGTTTTTCCGCAGCCTGGCAAGCCGGTGATTAGGAGTTTCATATTACCTCAAATTACTTCAGTATCGAGGCTCCGGCGAGGAACATCACAAATCCAAGAACCATGAGCGCCCAGAAAACAAATCTCTGCGCCCGTGCGCTTAAACCGAAGTCGATTAAAACAACTCTTATGCCGTTGAGCCCGTGGAAGAGCACGAGAGCGAGGAGAGTGAGGTTGAAAAAAGGGGTTTGCAAACGAGCTGCCGTTGCATCTATAACCGCAAGTTTGCCGGCGAAGTGACGACTCCAGAGGTGGACGAAGAGATAAAACACAAGCAACACTCCGGTAATTCTCTCCAGAAGCCAGGACCACATTCCAATCTCGCTGGGCTCGGCTTTCTTGTACATGCTCTCACCTTATTTTCAGCTTGTGCATTAAGATTTTTCTTCTCAGCGCGGTTATACCTTGCGTGCTCGGCACCTGCTTCGGGCAAACCTCGCTGCACGTGTAAACTGTGTTGCAGCCCCA
>JACRDW010000115.1 GCA_016212785.1 Methanobacteriota archaeon
AGCGGAACTCTCTCCGTTGGCGACAATATTCGAATCAAGGGCGCAACCACGGATTTCGAGCAGAAGGTAGAGTCAATGCAGATAGAGCACGCGTCGGTTCAGAAAGCTGAAAGCGGCACGTCAATCGGAATAAAGGTCAAAGACAGGGTAAGACCAAACGATGTGGTTTATAAAATTTAGGAGGCGGGCAGCATGAATCTCTACAGCTTGCCTGAGCTGCCCTATGGATATAAGGACCTCGAGCCCCATATATCTGAAGAGCAGCTAAGGATACACCACGACAAGCACCATCAAGCATATGTTAACAGTGCAAATGCAATAATTCAGAAGCTCGACAAAGCACGAAAAGACGGCGCTGATATAGATGTTAAATCTACTTTAAAAGAGCTGTCCTTTCATATAGGAGGGCATATTCTGCACTCGTTATTCTGGAGCAATTTAGCACCCAAGGGCAAAAGCGGTGAAAAGCCAGGCGGAGTCTTGGGCGATGCTATTGAGAGGGAGTTCGGGAGTTTTGACAGGTTCAGAAAGGAATTCACTCAAGCCGCTGTTAGCGTAGAAGGCTCCGGATGGGCGGCGCTAACCTTTTGCAGGCAAACCAACAGACCGATGATAATGCAGATAGAGAAACATAATATCAACGTTTACCCCGCGTTCAGAATTCTGATGGTTCTCGACGTCTGGGAGCACGCATATTACCTCGATTACAAGAACGAAAGAGCCAAATTTGTGGACGCATTCTGGAACATTGTTAACTGGAATGAAGTAAACAAAAGAGCTGAAGAATAAATCACTTTTCCGGTGCTCTCGGCAAACGCAGATATACGCGTAAATACCTCTCTTTCTTTGGTGAAAAAATGAAGTTCTGCCTTATGTGCGGAGGGCTGCTCTTTCAGAGCGAGGATGGCATGGAGTGCTCCACCTGTGGGAGAATTTACTCAGGGATTCTCATCTCGGAGAGCGCGGAGGAGGACGGAGATTTCGTTACTACTGAAATGAGCGTGAGCATCGAGTCGATAATCATGAGAGAGCCTAAGAGTCCTGAGAGGCTTGAAGTACAGGTTGAAATACTGAAAGAGGAGAAGGAAGTGCTGCTTGAGGACTGGAAGAAGCAGAGAGTAATGGCGGTCGAAGCATTGGTATAGTGTTTTGTTTCTACGAGAGCGAGGCTGCGTTTTCCCCCTTCGCAGCCTCTCCTCTTCTTATCTTCTCTGAGCGACTTTAACTTTGACGCGGACCTCATCTTTGGTCGTATATAGGTCTACGTAGTCTCCTTCTCTGAGACCCATCTGTTCCTGTATATCTTTTGGGATGCGCAACACCAAAGCTTCACCAACCTTTCCGAGTTTCCTACGCAATCTGGTATATCCAAGTTTCCTGAGTTCGTTCTTAGCTCCTTCCAGTTCCTCATGACTGGTCCATTCTTCGCCGCATACTGTACATCTAGTTGAGCGAACATATACGCCGGGGGCAATCTCGTCCTTTACCTCTTCTTGCTCAGTTTCTTTACCACAGACTCCACAATATGTTTTCATTTTTTTCACGTTCATTTTTCTATGGTGAGTACAGCCAGAGTATTAGTGGGAGAGTAGTAGGTGAATTTTACCCTAAACTTTCCCTTCCTTATCCTCTTTTCAATTACGCCCACGCTACCGTCTTTCTCTGGCAGTTTGACAACTTTACCGGTTCGGATGACATGCTTAATCTGCTCCAGCTCTTCTCCCAAGGCTTCTGCTTCTTGCTCTTCGAGGAATCGTTGGATGAACCGCCTGCGGCAGTGTTTGGTATAGATTATTCGGCAGTTATGCAAGTCTATCCGCACATCAGCACCTTATTATATCAAATTAATATCAAAATAAAATATTATTAAAAAATGCTTCAGATAGGGATTGTTATAGAAAATTTTAAAAGTTAAATTCGAGGAAGGGCGATTTATTTCTCTTTTTGTTTAGACGAATGTATTTTAAGTTATCAGTTTTATTTGGTAATTTCATACTACCGTTACACCATTCCCCCGTACAGCTCGTCCACTTCTTTTTTCTCTTTCTCAACTTTTTCTTTACTGCTCTTTGAAGCGTTCTGCCACTCCCCGATTATGTCAGGGTCTCCCCCGCTGAGCTTGCCCTCGAACTTTTCGATTTTTACCAGGGCAGGGATTTTCGTCATTAAGCCGAGAACAATCGCCTCGCCGATGTTCAGCGAAGTTAGCTGCGAGAGTAAATCGTCGCTCAGGCGCTCGCTCGCCTGCTGCACGTGGCGCTGGTCGCTTGGTTCGACAAGGCGCATGATTATCGTATTATTGGCCTGCGAAAGCGAGTTCGGGTCGAGGCTCTTCGGGCGCTGGGAAACGAGGCAAAGTCCGACTCCAAATTTCCGACCCTCTCTTGCGATGCGGTCTATCCAGTACTTCGAAAGCGTTGACCTGAATGCAGGCGCAAGTATGTGCGCTTCTTCTAGGATGCAGAAGGCGGGAGGAATTTTTTTGTTCTTGCGCCTGTATAAGATCTTCCGCAGGACGTGGCTTACAATAACGTCTGCATAGTCCTCGTCCACGCTTCCTAAATCAACAACATTGGCTACGCCCTGCTCGAACTCGTCGAGGATATCGCCCACGTGAGGATTTACCAGTCCTTCATACTTGCTCTCAAAATCTTCGATTTTGTTTATAACGCCCACGAGCGCGTTTCTCTCGCTCTGGGTGAAGTCTTCCTCACTTGCTTGAAGTTCCTCGAGCGTCGAGATTATATCTGTGATAAAATTTTTACTGCCTTCCCGAACTTTCTCTTTCGCAGCGCTGTACGCCTTCCGCAAATAGCGCTCCTGAACGTAGGCTTCCTTACCAACGTCCACGAGAATTTTGAATTCATCTGCCGAGAGATATATCGGATTCAGCTTTGGCGAAATTCTTTTCACGCCGTCGAACTGTGCGCTTGCATATTCGGAGTGCATGTCGAATATTACCGGCATGCCGTTCAGCTTCAGAATTCCGTCCACGATTATGCTGACTGTGTTGGATTTACCTGCTCCTGTGATTGCCAGGATTGCGAGGTGGCGGGAAATCATCTTATTGCCGTCCACGAATACCTCAACGTCAGGATGTGAAAGCAGCCTGCCGAGTTTTATTGTGCCGCTGCCAAAAATTTTTTTGAGCACTGCGGAATCTGCCCTGTGGATTTTCGTTCCCGGAGGTGGAGGTATCCTCGGAATTTCTAGGGTTTCCACCCCGCCCAGCAGCTTTACGTTTCCCCTGACGTACTGCTCTTCCTCACCCTCAAAGCCCAGTATTTTCTCGACGATACCCGGGTCGAGTATGTCTCCTGAAATCGAGGGGCTGCCCCTGACGAGTCCTTCGACCATTCCGAGCACTTTCTTTCCGTCGTATTCCAGGGTAACATACTCGCCGGAGCGCGGCATCGATTTCGAGATGAACGCTACCTGCGTTGGAGAGGATTCGCCGATGCAGGTGCCGATGCAGCTCATTCCAGCACCTCCCTTCCAGTCTTTGCATATATCCCGAGCGAGGCAAATATATTCTCCATGTCTCTATTCGTTATCACAACGCTCTTATGAGCTTTTGTCAGGAAGTACGGGTATCCTTCAACGCAGATGCTTCTTATCCTGCACAGAATTTCAAGGACTTCCTCCTCGTCTATTTCTCTCGGCACTTCCAGCAGGAATGCTCCCTTCCTGTCTTCGAATCTCGCATAGAAGGTTGTAAATACTAAGCTCTTGAAGAGCTCGTCATATACTGGAAATTTTCCCATTACCTGCGATGCCAGGGGCTCGTATTCTGGCTTGGAGTAGCCCTGTTTCTTTGAAATTTCCTCAAAGATTGCGATGTCAGGCATGCCCTCCATGAAAGAACTCCTCGTGGAAAGCTTTGAAACACCCACGAGCTTTCCGATGCCTTTCTCGAGCAGCCTGCCCAGCGACGACAGGAATTCCAAGTATTCGAGAAACATTATTTTTTCAAACCTGCGCTCTCCCTCAAGCGCGTCTGCAAATCTTGCTGAAGCTATTTCCACTCCTTCTGTTTTCTCAAGTTCCTGAAACAATTCCAGAACTTCTCTTTTTTCTTCCTCATCAAGCCCCCTTCCAAAATGCTTTAAGTAGCCTACGTCGCTCAGCATCGAGCCGTCGAGCAGGAAAACCTCTGCTTCGTCCAGCGCTTCCAGAGATGTTTTGAGCTCGAAAATCGTGCGGTATAAGTCAAGGCGCTCTTCCACTTTTTTATACGGATAAAGAAGATTTATGTCTGAGTTTTTAATTTCTTTGAAGCTTCCGTTGTAAACAAGCGCAATAGCATTGACGGCGTAAATCACGAAATTTTTATATCTCCTGTGGTTGAGGCTGCCGTCTTCTGCTCCTATAACAGCCTTCTTTTCAGGAATTTCAACCTCCCGCCAGAGCTGCGCATACTTTCCAGAGTCGATATTAGAAAGCTTCTCTATTTCTTCCCTGAGCTGCGCCCTCTTCCTTGCAAGAGTTTC
>JACRDW010000116.1 GCA_016212785.1 Methanobacteriota archaeon
CAGGAGTAGAACTCGTCGGGAAAAAACTTGCGCAGAGCATAAAGCAGCAGCTCGGGGGAACCGAGGTTAAAGAAGCGGTGGAACATCAGGCCAAGCTCCTGGACTTTTGAACTTCAACCCATTTTAGAAATTCGCCCAGAAATTTCATGCCTTCCTCTTTGTTTGCTGCCTCCAAATGTATTGTAAGCCTGAAGACATTTTTAGCTTCTGAGTATTCTTTTCTTGCTTTTTCCAGAGCCAAAGTCGCATTTTCAGTAAACCAGGTGTACTCGTGCGAGGCGTATGGCTTTATTCCATTCGGCGTTTTTGTAAAGTTTGCATAAAAAACGTAGTCAAACTCGCTGTTTAGATATGCAGAAGCTTCGGGAGAAGTTATCCAGCCGGGAGGAGCAAAGTAACGCGGCTTGCTCAGGTTTACCTTTTCGAATTCTGCGAAACCGGCACTTATCAGAACTGTTGTTCTTTCATGCGAAACGTTCATCTCAAAAGGCGGAGGCGTAGGATGCGCATAGCCGTGCAAGCCGAGAATATATCCGCGAGCCTCGAGAGACTTCAACTGCTGCACGTACTCAGAATAAGCGTAGAGCGGCGTTGCGTTGGCGTGGTTGGGAATCACGAAGAGCACTGCCTTTGAAAATGCGCTTCGATGCTTTTCCGTGATGTTTATCACCTGCTCCAGCCTCCAGTACTTCCAGCCGGGCGATACATCGTGAATCTCTATCCAGAGCTCGGGTTTAACTTGCTGCTCTTTTGTTTGTTCGCCCTGCAGGCACCCTGCTGCGAGTATTAAGAACAATAAAATATATCTCATATTTTCGTTCCAACCACCAGCATCGTTATCAAAGCTAAGGAGTATATAATTCCGCCGCCGAACAGAGAATAGGAATAGCCGTAGCTGAATGCGATTAAAATCCCTACAATCGCACCAATCACGGAGCCTGCGCCGTTTATCCCGTACATCCAGATAACGTCTTTATCGCTCAGGGAGCTTGTTATTCTCAGGCCCGTCGGGAAGGGCATTCCCATGAGCACTGCGAGAGGCGCAAGAAAAGCGATGCTCAGGAGTACTTTTTTCAATATGCTGAGATGCATGTAGCCGTAGATGAGCTTGGGCAGGAGGAGTGCGCATGCAAATATGGCAAGCGAAGTTACAGCCAGAATTAGATAAGTCTTTCTCAATATTTCCTTATTCGAGGGAATGAGCACGCCCGTGAAAAAGCTTCCGATTCCGCTGAATACAAGCATCGAGAAAAGCACAACCTGAAACGCGTAAGCAGGGCGGCCCAGGAACAAAGTAAGCTTCTGGATTAATACCGCTTCTATGAGGATATATCCTACTCCTAAGCATAGAAAGTACGCAAGCAGATAGAGACTTGCTCTGTACTCGAACTTCAACCTGCGCTCAGCCATTATAGGTAAAACGATAAAAACAAAGGTAAGAAAGCCCAGCAGGAAGAGCATCTGGTGCAGCTCTTTTGGAGGGGAATTTTCTGTATAGTAGAAGAAGGGCTTGTCGTCAATGGCAGGGGATACGGAGCGGTGTTCTGGAATTGTTTTCGAAATTTCCTCGAAGTTTAGCGAGGAGTCATAGTGAGGCGCAAATAAAAGCTCGAATTTATAAATTTTTTCTGCCCTGTTCTTCTCTTCCTCGATTTTCTTCGCTGCATCGACTAGTCCCTTCACCAGAGACGGGGTAACTTTTTCCTTGAATATGAACGTATATTCGGTTTGAGAAGACGCCTCTGCAAACCTGAAAATTACCAGATGCTCCTCCGGCTTCGCACCTTCTTCGAGAAGCGCTTTTTTTACTGTAAAATACTGCCTCAAAAGAGTGTAAGTGACGCCTCTCTCTTTATCGATAACGTTGTACGGGTCGTCCATTCGAGCGTAGAGTAGAACGAGGGCAACGCCGTTTGGCGAGAGATGCCTCCACCAGTCTTTGTTTGCCTCGACCGTATAAACATAAGCGTCCTGGAAAGTCAGCACAGCCTGTGTCGGAACAACGAGCGCAACGCTTCCTATGACTCCGTTCTCAATTAAATCGTATCTTTCAGTGCTTCGATGAACGTATGTTCGGCCGTCTTCTATTATCGTCGCAACTCTCGTGTCGTAGTATACCCTGCCAGAAAAATCTGCAAGCTCATTTTTCATGTGCTCGATTATGAACGGATTTATCTCGACTGCAGTAACTTTTTCAACGCCTGCGTGAAGCGCCATTCTAACCTCTATTCCGCCTCCGGAGCCTATTGCCACCATGCTCTTCGGCTGCGTTAGAAACATTATATATCTCGGGTCGTTTTCCAGACCGTAGGCGCTGACGTTTCCATAAGACGCGGTAACTGGGTAGGCTCCGTTCACGATGAATTTAATCAAATTTTCTTTTTCCCGGACGACATCTACTCTGGAAACAGCAGTCCACTTTGTGTCGAGCACCTTTGCTCCCGAAGCCTTGAGTTTGTATAAATATTTTTCCTTGCTCGGCTCAGGGATGAAGGAAGAATTGAAAACTGAAAACAAAAGCACGAAAATCAGAACGACGGACAATAAGGCAATGCTGCTTTTCTTGTCAATCCTGTTGAAAAATGGCGCTGCGACAATTGCGAGAATGGCGCAGAAAATTATTACTCCCTCAACGCTTGAAAACGGCAGCAGAAAAGTTATGAGAAAGCTCCCGATTCCAGCGCCGACGAGGTCGCTGAAGTATATGAAGGATATGACCTTCTTTTCTGCACCCGGATAATTCAGCCCGACGCTCAAAACTATACCCGAAAAAACAAATGGAAGAGCAGATGCCAGCGAGAAGTAGAGCAGGAAGGGGGTAAGACCAGAGAAGCTAATTTTGCTTCCGTGAGATATTAAAAACAGGCTGAGCAGAATCGAGACTCCAAACGCGATTGAAGAGTAGTAGAGGGTGCTGAAATATTTCTCAGGCTTCTTCTTTGCGATGAAATATCCTATAACGCTTCCCACCCCAAGGCCGAACATTGCCATGGAGATAACAGTTATGGAAACCTGAACCCAGAACATGAAGGAGAACTCGTAAGTCAGAGCTACCTGAAAGCAGAGCATTGCGATGGAGATTAAGAATATTCCGACTGCGAAAAGAACGAAATTCCTGTCCATCCTTGCTCAATTTTACTAACAGCTTTATATATCTTTACTTTGTAATTGAAAAATATGGCAATCCATCCAATAGAATATCGCTATGGAAGCAAAGAAATGAAGGCTGTCTTCGAGGAGCAGAACAGGCTCCAGAAACTATTGGACGTGGAGGCTGCGCTTGCGAGAGCGCACGCCGGAGCGGGCAATATTCCAGCAGGAGATGCAGGTATTATATCGAAAAAAGCCAGCACGAAGTATGTAAAGCTTGCCAGAGTCAAGGAAATCGAGGAAGAAACGAAGCACGACATTATGGCAGTGGTTCTTGCTATGTCAGAAGTATGCGGCAGCGCCGTCTAGCATGTGCATCTCGGTGCTACTTCCTATGACATCGTTGATACTGCTAACGCTCTGCAGTTCAAGGAAGCCCTGCAAATTGTTGAGAAAGATTTGTTAGAACTCGAAGGAATTCTGCTCGAGCTTGCAAAAAAGCACATAAAAACCATTGCGATAGGAAGAACGCACGGGCAGCACGCCACGCCTATAACCTACGGTCTTAAATTTGCAGTCTGGGCGAGAGAGATAAGAAGGCACATAAGCAGAATCAGGGAAAGCAGGAAGCGCGTGCTTGTTGGCAAGATGAGCGGGGCAGTCGGAACCATGGCTTCTTTTGGAGGGAAAGGCGTTCAAATTCAGGGTCTGGTTATGAAAGAGCTGGGCTTAACTCCGGCAGAGGTTTCTACCCAGGTGGTGCAGCGGGACAGATACGCAGAACTTATGCTCCTCCTTGCCTTAATCGCAGCTACTCTGGACAAGATTGGGAAGGAAATTCGCAACCTGATGAGAACCGAGATTGGAGAAATCTCGGAATCCTTCGCAGCCAAGCAGGTCGGAAGCTCCACGATGCCGCACAAGAGGAATCCTGTCAGCGCAGAAAAAGTGTGCGGCCTGGCGAGGGTTATAAAGTCAAACGTTTTCGTTGCCCTCGAGAACGTTTCCCTGGAGCACGAAAGAGACCTGACAAATTCTTCTTCTGAGCGAGTTATAATTCCGGAGAATTTCATTCTTCTCGACGAAATTTTGAAAACAGCAAAAAAAGTTCTCAGCGGCTTGACTTTTCATCCGGAGAACATTGAAAAAAATTTAAAGCTGACCCGAGGGCTGAACATGGCAGAGGCAGTGATGCTTGCGCTTGTTGATAAAGGAATGAGCAGACAGAAGGCGCACGAGCTTCTCAGAAAGCTTTCAATGAAGGCGTTTAAAGAAAAAATCGAGCTTAAAAAAGTGCTGCTTGACAGCAGGGAAGTTACGAGGCTTCTGAGCAGGAAAGAAATTGAGAGCCTCATGGACCCAAGGAAGTACATAGGCACTGCGGTTGAGCAGGTGCAAAAAGTTCTTAAAATTGCGGAGAGGGAGAGGAGCGGCTGAATTTAATCGCATTCGTGGAACACTTCGTGTTCCTTAACCCTGACAATCACTATCTCTCCGTATGGAGAATCCCTGCTATAAACGACTTCAAAAAATTCTTGGTTCAGGAATTTCTTCTTGTCAGTATCAACGCCGTACTCGCTCGCGGGCTTGTAGTAAGATAATAGATTGCCGTAGCGAATCATATTGTCCGAATAAAAAATGTGCGTTGCATTGTAGCGCCTTGCTATTTCATAAGCAATTTTTGCATCGCTGGTGTTGTATAGAATGAACAAATGATTTAAAACCTCGCCGGGTGCCTTGATATAGAGATAATCAACGTTGCGCAGCGGAAATTCTCCGCCCTGTAAAACCCTGCCTCCGACTACCCCGCCGAACATCTGAGCACGATAGTAATCTGCGATTATCCCGTCGCCGGGCTTGGAGTTGTTCCTGAACCACTTCGCAGCCTCGTATTCTTCGATTATCAAGCCCGAGTTCTGAAATCTCGCAGGCATGTCATAGTAATGCATTCCTGCGATAAGTCCAAGCGCAAACAGGGCAATGAGCGCGGGAGCAATCTTTTTGCTTGTACGGTCTAAAAAATCAGAGAGCGCAACGCCGATTGCAATTGCAAGCGGCTGGGCAAGGAAGCAGTAGAATCTGTAGCCCTCGAGGGGCTTTGCGAGAGTCGACCAGCTGAGTTCTATCCTGTTGAGTGCTGAGAGGATTACTTCATTCTGCGTTTCGAGAATTAGGGGCAGAGCCCAGAGCATGAGCAATAGATGCTTTTTGCCCCTTGAGAGCATATAAACAAACGCTGCCATGCCTGCGAGCGCTGCAAAAATGCCGTACTCCTCAAGCTGCTGCGCAGGCTTGTACATCCCGCTGCTCGTCACTAATGCATTTATCCACCACCAGTAAAGATTCTTCTGGATAAATGAAAATTGCTCAGGCATGGCGAGCTTGCTCAGAAGCCACCATGGCGAGGTTAGGATTTGAGAGAGCAAGACAACTTTTCCGAGGTCAGCAAACAGACGCCTTTCTGCTTCTTTTTTTAAAACCAGCGCAGTCGTAACCATGAGCAAAACCAGAATTACAACGAAGTAGGAGAGGTGCAGTATGAAGTTCATTCCGAGCAAGATTCCAATTCCGAGCAAGCGCAGGTTGCTTGGAGGAGATTTAGAATGCCAGACCCAGAGCAGGATAAATATCGGAATCAGGAAGAGCGTAAGGGACTGCGGGTCTGAAATTCCGGACCAGAAAACAAAGGAAGGAGTCAGGGCAAGGGCTGTCGTGGCAATGAATGCAACTTTTTGGCTGTAGATATGCCTCGCAAGGAAGTAGAGCGAAAGTGGGGCAATCGATTCAATGAACGGCAGTATTCTCGAGCTGACGGTGGGAATATCCAGACCGGAGAGGTAGCTGAGCAGGGCAAAAAAAACAGGCGACGTTGGAGGATACCACATTGGCACATAGCCGTAGGATTCGTAGCGTATGTCCGGTTCTGGTAAGGTTTGGTGGTCGAAAATGTACTGCGCCATGCACAGACGATACCATATGTCGCCCTGGAAGGTCAGCAGATGGGCATCAATCCCCAGACGGGGTTCGAGACGGAGGTATAAACCAATTAAATAAATTGCAACGAGAAACAACGTCTCGACTCTCGAAAGCCTGATTTTCATAACGTTTTAATAGCAGTGCACTTAATTTAAATTTAATGCAAGTTGCGGTAATCTCGGACATTCACTCAAATCTGCCTGCCCTTAGAGAGGTTTTGAATGAAATCGAGGGGATGAAAATATTCTGCTGCGGCGACTTGGTCGGCTATGCAGCTTTTCCAAACGAGGTTATCGAGGTTGTAAAAAAGAAAAAAATAATCTCGATTCTGGGAAATCACGACTATGCAGTCATAACGGGAGATACGTCCTGGTTTAACCCGGTCGCGGCAGCTGCGGTAGACTGGACGAGAAAAGAAATAAAAAAGGAAAACATAAATTTTTTAAACTCCCTGCCGAAATTATACGAAGGCGACTTTTACATGGTTCACGGCAGTCCC
>JACRDW010000003.1 GCA_016212785.1 Methanobacteriota archaeon
CTGAGCTCCTTGTTTTCCAGAATCCTAATTATTCCCTCTGCCAGCTCCTTGGAATTCTCTTTTTCAAAGAGAATTCCGTTGTATTCGTGCTCTATTATCTCTTCTATTCCGCCGACTCTCGAAGCGACCACCGGTACTCCCACTGCCATGGCTTCAAGCAGCGTCAAGCCGAAGCCCTCTTCCTTGGAAGGCAGGACTAAAACTGCGCTCTTTTCAAGGATGCTGCTCAGGTCTTCTCGATAGCCGAGAAAATTAACCTCAATGCCCAACTCACTGCTCAATTTCTCCAAGCTCTTTTTCTCCCTGCCGTCTCCAACGATTACGAGCTCTGCGTCCGGGAGCTTCTTCTTCACCTCTACGAACGCCCTTATTAAAACGTCCACGCCCTTCTGCCGGACCAAGCTGCCTATGAAAGTTATTCTCCTGCCGTCTTGCAATTTTTCCACCAACCGACTCATCGGCGGATAGGGTGCTCCGCCGTAAATGACCTTTATTTTTTCTTTGCTTGCCCCAAGGTTAATCGTCTCCCTTCTCAAAAATTCGCTCACCGCAATTATTGCATCTGAATTGTTGAGCACAAAGCTCATGAGAGGCTTTGCAGCTCCTCTCCCTAGGACGGTTATGTCAGAGCCGTGCAGAGTTACGACGAGCGGCTTTCGCAGCACTTTCTTGAGCAACACTCCAAGGAAGCCCTGCGGTACGGCGTAGTGCGCATGAATCAGGTCAAAGTTTTCTCTCACCCCCCCCAAGAATCCAAAGAATACAAAACTGAGCGCCCTCAGAAAAGGCAGGTCGATACCCCCCCCGTAAGTCAGTACTTTAAACTCATTTTTCGAGTGCCTGATTAAATTCTCGACATGAGTAACAATTCCGCCTCTATTCGGCTTCCATATCGTTATGAGCAGTATGCGCATGCTAACTTCTAGAAGTTTGGAGTTAAAAAAGCTTATTATTGCGAAAGATTTTTTAATACTGCCCAGGAAGTTAAAGACATGAAACAGCAAGCTGAAAGGAAAATGAAGAAGACCGTAGTTTTATGCCTGCCCCACTACAGAAGTCTCTCATTCAAATACATGGCAGGCTTGAGTAACCTCCTGCTGTTCAAGCAGAACAGGTATGAAATTAAGAGCGCAGTAACTCTTGATGCTCTGTACGTCGACTTCAACCGGAATATAATAGCGAGAGATGCTCTCCAGAAGAATGCGGACTACATGTTCTGGCTGGACAGCGACATGGTGGTCGAGGGAGATACCATTCTCAGGTTGATGGAGTACGATAAGGACATAGTGAGTGGGCTGTATTTCAAGAAGAGGGACCTCGACCCGGTAATGTACGTGCGCAGGGGTGATTTATATGCGTCTCCTAAGGAATGGGAAAAAACGATATTTAGGATGGATGCTGTGGGTATGGGATGCGTGCTGATAAAGTCTGATGTATTCCGCAGCATAGAGCCGCCTTGGTTTGTGTACGACGTTAGAAAAAATAAGGGAGAAGATATTTACTTCTGTGAAAAAGCGAGGGAAGCTGGCTATGATATCTGGGTAGACCCGTCTGTCCTGCCAACGCATCTCGCTGAGAAGGAAATCGGTATAAGGGAATACCTAGCGAGCAGACACGTAGAGTACTAAAAAGCTTATTATAAAGAACATTACCACGTTGAAGTCTACGAGACCTGTTTCTATGCCCACGAGCGTGTAGGCAATCAGCAGCGAAAATATAGCGATGCCGAGCACGCTGCCCGTCTGCTTCACTGCACTGTACGCCAGACCTACCGCAAATCCGAGCAGGAGCGTGAAGAAAATTATTCCGGGAATGCCGAAGTCGACGACGACCGTGCCGAGCAGCGTCGAGGTCATCGAAACATCTCTAACTCCGAAGATTTGAGCCACTATGGTTCTGGGTCCAAGTCTCGGTCCCGGAATAAAGGAAAAGAAAGAAGAGAAGGTTGCGAGTAAAACCGAGCCTCTGTTCACGCCCAGCGGAAAGCGGTTTATCAGGTAATCGTAAATGTTCAGCGTCAGTCCGATTCTCTTTCCAATTACGTCCATAAAACCTATTGAGCTGCCTTCCGAGAGAGCCCTGTAGTAGCCGACCGAAGATACTGCAAATATGACCGAGAAAAACGCGACCAGTATCTCCGCTACTCCGATTATCCTTCTGTAATACATCGCAGCGGTGCAGCCCAGCAGAGCGACTATCGTCTGCGTTCGGTAGCCGAGCAGGGAGATTAAGCCAGTCGTTACCACCATTGCAAGAAGTGCATACACTCTCGCTTCCCTCAAGGAAATTTGACCTTGCTCAAGCTTCTTTCCAAGAAGCGAAATAACCAGAATTCCTCCGGGCACGAGGAGCGAGGAAAGCATCGTAAATGTAACGCTCAGGTGGCGCCTCGCAGCAGGGTTGAGCAGGGGTATCGAGCCTGCATAGAACAAGTCATATGCCAGAGATAGGCTTGCTATTATAACCAGAAAAATCGCTATTCTTTCCGAGTGCTCCTCCAGATATATTTTGCCGAATCCGATTCTGCCGGAAATCAGAACGCCCAAGACAAAGAAGGACATGCCGAGCAATATTGAAACCAGGCCGAGAAGAGAAACGGTGTAGCTGCTTATAGAAACAAAAGCAAAGTACACCAGAGGAAAAATTAAAGCTGGATTGAATATGTCCAAACTGCCCCGAAACTTTGCATTCGCAGCGTCGAAGATTTTCCACAGTTTAGCTGGATAAAACACAGGCATTGCATTCGCTATTTTACGCACAAAAGAACTTGAAAAAGAATTCATAAGGAATTCTGCAGCTCTGAGGAGACGAACTCGAGCATCGCTCTTTTCGAAAGAGCTCCTGAAAAATCTTGCCAGCAAAGCTACAATGCTCAAAAACTTGCTGCCCTGCACGTTCATTTCAAATCCTCTAAACTTGCAACGTGATATACGCTGGAATCCAGATGGAGTGGCATTTCACTGTAGCCTGCGTACACCTTGGCTTCGCTTATCGTGACCTTTTCCGCCTCTATGTTAATTTTCTCAAGTTCAAAAAGCTCCGCAACTCTCAGCCTTATTATCACCTCGTTGCTGCCCATCTGAGCTATTCCAACGTATTTTAAATAGTGCAGCTGATTTAATTCGTTAAAAATTTCCTGTGCGCTTTTTTTAGGATTTGTGAAAGAAATATCTGCGGGCATCACAGTGCTGCCTCCGATGCGGAGGTGCTCTGCCCTAAGCTCCCTCGCCAAGGTGTTAAAATATCCCAGAAAATCTCTATAGCTTGAGAAAGTCCTTGCTTCCAGATCAAAGCTCGCCACGTATGCATCGGTTGGTATGAAAGTTAGCTCAGAAACTGCTATGTCTTCGAGATAAGCCATGCTTCCTCCGACCCATACTTTTCCACTTTTACTTTTTAGGGCAAATGCGCCGCTCCTAGTCTCTATTATTATTCCTCTGGCGTAGGCTTCTGTGCCCCCTGCAATCCACTTGCCCTTCGCTTCAGCCTCGACTAAAAAACCCTTCGAATCCAACCTCTGATAAGTTTGTATCGCATTGTACATCTCTTCTCCGCTGAAGGTCAGATCCTTTGCTAGAATTTTTGTGCCAAAGGAGAAGAACAGAAACAGCACAACGACTAGTACAACAAGATCCACAACATTTATTCCTATGAATCTGCCTTCCTTGATATCTAGGAGCTTCATTTTTTTGACCTTGAATATGCAAAATATGCTAGATTTACCAAGAATATAATGAAGAACATCCTTTCGAACATCTTCATGAATGCTTCAACGTTTAGCAGCGAGTCCCCGAATATCTTCGACATTACGTAGATGAACATCAGGTAAAGATAATCAAATACAAATAAAAATTTATTGAAGAAAGCCTTGTACAGCTCGAATACGCTCAGCTGAAACGCAAGATATAAAGCAACCATCTGAACAAACGTCAGCGCAACCGCAGCGCCGATGATTTCGAAAAAAGGCTCTGCCCTCTTCCAATTTTCGCTTTTGAGAATTTCAGGAATTTTCATTTCAGACTCCTCGTAGGGTAATCTTCAAAATACAATAAAAACCTTTCTAACCCATCTTCCGCATTAAGCGCTTTTCTATTTTTCGCAAGGATTATGTAACCACGGCTTTATAAGCCC
>JACRDW010000117.1 GCA_016212785.1 Methanobacteriota archaeon
AAGGTAGTACAGCTGTGCAAACGCCAAGCATAAACAGTGGGTCTATTTCCAGGTGGGTGTGCTCTCTGGTTAGCTCCTGCGGAGTAACTGCAATATATGCATTTTCTTCTTCTTCAGAATCCATATACTCCACAGAACCGCTGGCTATCAAATCGTCCCAGGTGATCTCTCCCTTCTTCAGCGCTTCCAATTCTTTGTCTTTAATGCGCGGCTTGCCGTTCTCAACCACTATCAAAGGTCTTCTGGCTCTGCCTGCATCGGTATTCACCAGAACTTCGTCCGTGTCTTCGTAATAGGCGACGTTTATCTGCGTTGAGAGCTTTCCCTTTCTCCTGAGCTCTTTGATTTTTTCCACAAAAGCCAGAGGTTCTGCATGAGTTCCAATCAGCTTTCCGTTGACGTACACATTGGCTGCCATTATAATACCTCCCTGCGAATTTGCCTTACTCCGAGGTCGTATGCCACACTCTCTACTGAAAGCTCGTTGAATCCTGTTGAAAACTCGCATGCCAGTGCTAGATTTTTGACCAGCCCGCAGTTCGGCCCTTCAGGGGTCTCGCTCGGACAAATCTTTCCCCACTGCGTCGGGTGCAGGTCTCTCGCTTCGAAGTGAGGCTGAGACCTCGACAAGGGAGAGATTACTCTCCTCAGGTGAGATACGACCGAGAGATAGTTCGTCCTGTCAAGAAGCTGGCTAACGCCGGCTCTTCCTCCGACCCAGTTGCCGGTTGCGAGAGCGTGTCTTATTCTTTCTGTTAGAACATCTGCTCTTACCGCAGTCTGCACGCTCGGTTCTTTCCCCCTGACAACCGCTCTTTCCAGCTGATACTTTATATCCCTGGTTAAATTATAAAAAGCGACCCTGAACAAATCCTCCATTAAATCCCCCGCAAGCCTCAACCTTTTATTTGCGTAGTGGTCTTTATCGTCTGGTCCTCTCCTGCCCAGCGCCATTTCGAGGACCCTTACAACCATTCTACCCAGATAGTGCGCCTTCCTTATCCTGTCCTCCGGCTCAACTCCTATGTGAGGCAGCAGATACCTGTCAATCACCTGCTCAGCTCTTTTTAACCTGTATTCCCTCGTCTGACCTGCCGCAACTTTCTTTCCTATAATCTCAATCGCAGCCTGCGTTGTCTTTACGTCCAAGTATTCTTCAAGGTTTTCTAAAATACTCTGCACGATTTCCGGGTCATCAGAAATTGTATTCACTATCTCCTGGTCTGTTTCCAGGCCGAGCGCCCTCATCAGAATTATGAAAGGTATTTCTCCGGGCACTGACGGGAAGGAAACTCCTATCAGCCCGTCCTTGTCTCTCTCAACGGTAACCAGGGCTCTGAAGCCGCCCCTCTTAGAGAAAACCTTTGCAACCTCTGTTACCTTCGTGTACTTCTCATTGTGCTCCAGCATGATTTTATTTGGAGCTAGGTCTTCGATTGTCACCAGCGCCCTCTCAGAGCCGTTGACGATGAAGTATCCTCCGGGGTCGAGAGGATCCTCATCCGCTTCAATTAGCTCTCTCTCGCCCAGCCCGTATAAATTGCATCTCTTGGACTTCAGCATCGTGGGCAGCATTCCTATTTTCACAGTCTCGGTCTCTCCTTCCTGGTCCACTCTCCTCGGCGTCATCTCCAGATAGACTGGAGAAAAGTAGCTCAGGTTTCTCAACCTTGCTTCCACGGGCATGAGTCTGTTTTTTGAGCCGTCCGCTTCAATTACCTCTGCTTTTTCTACAGTAATCTTGCCCAAGTGGACCTCGACGCCTACGTCCGTCTCTATCTTTCCTGTGTCCTTGACAATCTCCTGCAGGCGATTCTCGATGAAATCGTTGTAGGAATCTATGTGCTGCCTCACAAGCTCTCTCTTCTTTAGAAAAGCGTGCATGATTGGTTTTGTTTCTATCAAAATATCACCTCACCCCGTCACCACAACCCTATAAAATATGCTTTTGCCCGCGGTCTTGCTGTTCCTCGTTATTTTTACCACATCCCCTGCTTTGGCTCCAATCGTTTTGGCAGCCGGGTCAGAAATCAGAATCTTCGGAATCTGTCCTTTTGTTACATTAAATTTTTTAAGCAGCTCGCTGGCATCTTCCTCCGGAAGAACCTCGTGCTGCGCCACCAACTCATGCTTCAGTACATCAAACTTCATTTCAATCCCTCGCTCGCTCTTGACCGCTTGAAGCACTTGCCTTCGGCAAGTGTGATTTTACCTCCGCATCGGCTTATAGGGTCTCGGCACGAGAACTCGTAACCAATCCGCTTGTGCGAAGGGTTGCGAGGGCGCAGTGCCCTTCCGTTAGGAAGATGGTATATATGCCAGCTTCCTTACGGAATTGAGAAACGGGCCCGGCGGGATTTGAACCCAAGCGGAGCCTTTTTGCTAACGCAAAAACCCTCGGGAAAGATGGGTCTCGGCGCAAGCCAGCATTCATGGCTACTGTTGAGAAAAGCTTGCTGGCGCAGTGCTGAGAAACGGGCCCGGCGGGATTTGAACTCGCGACTCCCGGCTTTCCTTCCCATTTTCCGATAACGCTTTTTTCGCTACGCTCATTAAAAGGGCTAAAAGGCCGGTGCTCTAGCCAGACTGAGCTACGGGCCCGTGATATTGGCGCCATGGAAGGTAGCGCCCTGGTCGGGATTTGAACCCGAGTCGAGGGAGTTTTGCTTCTTCTGCAAGGAAGATTGGCGGACACGCCAGCTTCCTCTCGGAAATCTTCCGGAAATGACAGTCCCTCATGATAGGCCGCTACACTACCAGGGCTCTTTTTCAGAATGCTGGTAAAAACTAAGACATTAAACATAATACAAGCTACCTTCCCAAACCTACCTTATTCCTCAAACTTTGCTCCTGCCTCTTGAAACATAAGACGTAGGTTGTCACATACGCCAGCATCTATGACCACCTACATCAAATTATTTAATGGGCTGGCAGCGCCTCTGGCTTCCCGCGGGCTCGCGCACCGCAGTACAACCAGAATCGCTGGAGGACTTTACTTCCGTGTTCGAATGGGAACGGGTGTGACCCCTCCGCTGTGGCCGCCATACCCTGCTGAGTAGCATTCGCTTATTTTTATACGTATATAAAGTTTTCCATGTATAACGTTTTAAAAGAAATTAAATTTTATCTGCGATTGTTAAAAACTCGTCACCGCCGAGATGGTAGATGGGCTTGACTTTTTTGACGTCGTACTTTCCGTCAAAAATACCTTGGTCTGCGCTCGCTGCTACTACTTCTCCTAGGAATAGAGTGTGGTCGCCTGTCGTAATAGAGCCCATGACTCTGCATTCGAGATGCGCCACGCATTCCTTGATTAACGGTGGCGCAACTTTCTTGGCAGGTATGGGAGTCAATTTAGTTTCCTTAAACTTGTCGCAGTTTCTCCCGGAGTTGCAGCCGCAGAACAGGGTTTCTCTCGCAATCTGCATCGTAGGTATGTTTACAATGAATTCTTTTGTCTCGCTTATAAGCTTGTGGGAATATCTCTGCGGCGCAACGCTTATCGCAACCATCGGCGGCTTTATCGAGGTCGGCATAGACCAGGCGAGAGTGATTATATTCGCTCTGCCCCTGCTGTCAATGCACGTGACGAGCACGGTTAAGCGGGGATGCATGAGGCGATATATCGAATCGGAAGCGACGCTTATTTTTTGCATGCATAATAAGTGAAATTTTTAAATATAAAATAATACCGTTGCAGGCACGACTTTTCCATATGCTGCATGCGAACCAAAGGTAGAGCTACAGAAAAATATATAAACCATGAAGATGCAATAAAACATTGCGGGTTTAGATTGGGTGTTTCAAGGCGTGCAGTCTTCGGATACGCAGCCGAGAACGACGGGTATTGTCCTTCGGGATAATAATTCGTTTGAAAGGAACGCCTTATGGTCTTCGGACTATCTGTGCGAGTCCTTTCGGCTCGGACTAAGCCCGCACTTTGTTTTAATAAGCTGATTTCTAATGTTAACTAATTTTTTTATTTATGTGACCGACAGGAAAATTCTGGAGAAGCTTTTGGAGAGTCCTGGCACAGAGGCTAGAATAAAGGCTGTCGATATTTTGAAAAGTATCGGTGAGGAAAATCCGGTAGTTGCCGAGGAGTTTATACCCAAGCTTATAGAGTTTCTGGGAGACAAGAACAGGGCTGTTCGAGAGGCTTCGATTTCTGCCATCGCATTGATAGGGGAAGGCTACCCTGCGATGATTAAGTCCTGGGCAGCCAAATTCATAGAGCTGCTGGACGACGAGAGCATGAATGTTCGGAGAAACGCCGCTTATGCGCTGGCGCTCATAGGAGAAGAGAATCCGCAGTTAGCTGAAAAAGCTGTTCCAAAGCTCATAGATTTTTTAAATTCAAAAAGCGATATAGTGCGCTCGAATGCCGCGTGCTCTCTGGCGCTGCTCGCAAAGGGAAATCCGAGCCTGGTCAAGAATTTTGCCCAGAGATTTATGAACGCTCTCGAGGATGAGAACGAGATTGTAAAAACGAATTCAGCTTATATTCTGGGACTCATCGGAAACGAGAATCCCAAACTGGTTGAGAAGGCAATTCCAAAGCTGATAAAATTTTTAGACGAAAACGCAGGACTTAAAGAAAATGCTGGTTACGCATTAGCGCTGATTGGAATAAAAAATCAAGAGTTAATCAAGGAAGCTGTTCCGAAATTGCTGGCGCTCCTCAAGGATTCGAGAGAAGAGGTCAGGGCAGCTTCGGTGTGCGCCCTGGGGGCGGTTTGCAATCCGGAACTTTTAAAATCGATGAAAGAACTCCTGACAGATTCTTCCTTGGTGAACATATACCATCCAGAAGGCAGGGTGTTTATCGCAACCACAGTATCAGAGATTGCAAAGGAAGCAAAGAAAAAGCAATCAAAATAATTTTTTTGTGAAATGGAGAAGCAGCAGACAGTTCAGCAGCGCTGAAGAGGAGTACCAGAAGCTCTGCTTCAAGAGTACCACAGGGCTTACTTCTCCGATGCTTAACAATTTGAGCCAGAACAAAAGCACAAAGAACACAATCAGCGCGCCGCTAACAACTGCGCCAGCCGCATCTATCAATCTCGCTTTTGCCGGGTTCTTAAAATCAACCTCGCCGTTGTACGCTTCTTTCGGCAGCAGAACTGCTGCAATGCCGACCGCTGCAAATGCTTTGAGAATGTCTCCGGGTATGAACGGAAGCACTGCCATTGCAAATACTTCTTTAAAACCGAGCGCGGTAAATCCTGTCTTTGCCAACAACTTCGCCTGCAGCACAGGCAGCGAAGCAAGAGCTAGATAAAACTGCAAGGCGCCGAGAGCGTATATTACGGCAATGCCGAAGAGCATGAGCGAGAGCTGGAATGCGAAGCCCCTCGCCCTAACAAAGTTATCCACAAACCAGCCAATGATAAAGGCAGTTAGAACGAATCCTGCCATGTAGCCGCCTGTTACTCCTGTCAAATATGCCCAACCCCCGTTCATTCCGGCAAACCACGGCAGACCTGCTCCGCCGAGCGCTACATAAATTAACTGGCTCACTCCGCCATACTTTCCGAGCACCACTCCGCTCAAAAGTACAAAGAAGACCTGACCGGTTATCGGCACGGGCGTAAACGGAAGATAAATTCTAAGCTGCGCTCCAAGGCCGGTTAAACCCGCAAAAATGAAAGCCAGAGCTAGCTTGTGTGCGAAGTTAGATTCGTATCTCCACTTGAAAAAATTATATCTCGCCTGCCTGTATTCCATGTTAACTTCTACCACATCGCTGGAATTATTTAAATCTTGTGCTATAAGTGAATGCAGTCTCCTGAGATAATTTTTTCTATGCCTTCCTGCGTTTCGACGAAAAGCTCTCCGTTCTCGCCGAGGTCTCTCGCTATTCCCTCGATTGTTCTTCTGTCAGTTATTATTCTAACTTTTCTTCCAATCGTGCTTGCAGATTTTTTCCATTCTTCTTTTAATTTTGAAAAGCCCTGCTTTTGAAAAATTTTATAGAGTTTCTCGAATTCTTCAAGCAGCTGCTCTACTAATTCGTCCCGCAAAATCTCTTTGTTCAACTCATTTTTAATAGTCGTTGCGACGCCTCTAAATTCGCCCGGAAAAGAGTCTATGTCGATGTTTGCATTTATTCCTATGCCTGCTACTATATAGTCAATTCTGTCTATCCCTGCGCTAATCTCGGTCAAAACCCCGCATACTTTTTTCTCGTTTATCAGAACGTCGTTCGGCCACTTCAGTTTGCACTTTAGATTATACAACTCTGACAGCGTTTTTGCAACCGCAAGCCCTGCGATTAAGGTGAGAGGTGCTGCCTGGGAAGGACTCATCTTCGGCCTTAGAATAATTGACATCCAAACTCCGCCTTTAGGGGAGAACCACTCCCTTCCCTTGCGACCCCTTCCTTTCTTCTGTATCTCTGAAATTACTACAGTGCCTTCCGGAGCGCCTTCTATGGCAAGCCGCTTCGCAACGTCGTTGGTCGAGTCCACTTCGCTGAAATGCTCGATTCTGAATTGCATACAAGCTTATATAAACGAATATGAATAAATAAAGTTCGGTAAAAAATGGAGGATGTTGTAGTTGTCAGGAAGGGGGAGAGCAAAAAAACAATCAATCTCGGGGCAGGACCGATTCGCCTGCTCGCAAAGAGCGAAACGCTCGAAGGCATGACCGTGGAGATAGAGCCCGGCAAGGGCATACCGAAGGTTTATTCTCACGAGGGGGAGGAAATTCGCATCGTGCTCGAGGGGGAAATAGAAGTTGAAGTATCGGGCAAGAAATACCTCCTTAAACAAGGCGACGTGATGTGGCAGAAATCCAAGCTGCTCCACAAAATAAGAAATCCCGGAAAGAAAAAGGCAGTTTATTTTTCTGTGGATATTCCTCCATCGCTTGAGTGGTAAAATTTCCCGACTAAAACTGGGGGCGTTCACTTTCCGGGAAATTTTGGTAGCTATTCAGCTTTCTTTACCATGCTCATGTACGAGCTCACAGCCGCCGAAATCGCAACGATTCTTTTGTCGTCTCTGAAGATTTCCTGCAGCTTTGACTCTCTGGCTTTGTCCGCCTCGATTATCGCAGGTATCTTGGCTATGATGTTGCGCTCCTCTATGAAGTCCGTGGAAAGCTCGCCCTGCTGAAACGCCTCGTCGTTCATCACAGCTTTATGGAATGGTATGTTCGTGGTTACTCCTGAGATGATGTACTCTGTGAGCGCTCTGTTCATCCTCGCAATTGTCTCGCGCCTGTTCCTCCCCCAGGCGACGAGCTTTGAAATCATCGGGTCATAATAAGGTGAAATTGTATAGCCCATTCTAACGCCCGAGTCTATCCTTATTCCAGGTCCTCCCGGAGAGCGGTATCTCGTAATCTTTCCCGGCGAAGGTGCAAAGTCGTTTAGCGGGTCTTCTGCATTTATTCTGCACTCAATCGCATGTCCGAAGTGCTTTACTTCCTTCGGCCCTATTTCCAGCTCTTCTCCGGCAGCGATTTTTATCTGCTCCTTTACCAGGTCTATCCCAGTCGTTATTTCTGTTATTGGATGCTCTACCTGCAGGCGGGTGTTCATCTCCAGGAAGTAGAACTTTCCCTTCGAGTAGATGAATTCCACGGTGCCTGCGTTTTCATATTTAACGGCACGTGCAGACTTAACTGCCAGAGTGCCTATTTTTTTCCTGAGCTGCTCCGTAACAATTGGCGAAGGCGTCTCTTCAATCAACTTTTGATGCCTGCGCTGAATTGAGCACTCCCTCTCGTTTACGTGAATGGTATTGCCTTTAGAATCTGCGAGTACCTGAAATTCTATGTGCCTCGGCTTCGCGAGGTATTTCTCAATGAAAAGCGTTGCATCGCCGAAGGCAGACTTTGCCACCGCCTGCGTGGATTCTATTACGTGCTCGAGCTCTTCTCTCCTGCTTACTACCTTCATTCCTATGCCGCCTCCGCCAGCTGAAGCCTTGAGCACGATTGGATAGCCGATTTCTTCTGCTATGTCAACAGCTTTGTCTGCGTCGTCAATCTCCCCGTCCGAGCCGGGTACTATTGGTACACTAGCTTTCTTCATTATTTTTCTTGCCTCGATTTTATTTCCCATCTTTTCCATCGCTCTGCTCGAAGGACCTATGAACTTAATGCCCTGCTCTTCGCACGCTCTCGCAAAGTTTGCGTTCTCAGCAAGAAAGCCATAGCCGGGGTGAATCGCCTCTGCTTTGGTTTTCTCTGCAACATCTATTATTGAATCGATGTTGAGATAGCTCTGACTTGCAGGTGCAGGACCTATGAGGTAAGCTTCGTCCGCATACTTGGCGTGCAGCGCATTTTTGTCCGCCTCTGAAAAAACAGCTACGGTTGCGATGCCCATCTCTCTGCACGCCCGCATTACACGGATTGCGATTTCACCGCGGTTTGCTATGAGGATTTTGTTGAACATAATTATAGGTGAGTTCGAGCACTTAATATATTTTTTGTAGCGAACAGTAGTTCGCTGTGCTCTCGCCCTTCTCGGGCTTTCTGAAGACGTAAGTTTCTTTATCTGGTTATCAAAAAGATATTTATATTAGATATTCCATAAGAATATTTGGTAACGATGGAAATCTCCTACAAAGGGCTTCCTCTCAGACTGACAAAAAGTGCTTACTATGAACTTAAAGAGCTTGGCATGGACTTATACGACGTCGTGGAAATCCTCGAAGAAGGCTACAAGTGCTCTACGTGCGAAAGAAAAGAAGGTGTCATAGAGAAATGCCTCGACATCGACAATAAAACGATAAAAGTCGTCATTGCCAAATCCTACGAGTTTTGGTCCGAGCGGGAAGTATATGCAATAATCCATGTCGGAAAATTCAAGGTGAAAAAATGAGAAAAGAAAAAATGAAATGTGTCAAGTGCGATGAGTGGGCTGAAGAAACCGGGGTAGTCGTGGATGGGTTCAAAATGCGCGCCTGGAAGTGCAGCGAGTGCGGGGAAGAATATCTCAATCCAGAGGACGCAGAAAAAGCGCTGATATTGAACAAATACAAAAAGGGCATAAAGGTCAAGGTCGGCGCGCTCGGCGACTCCACGATTGTAAGAATTCCCAAAGAACTCGCACATGCACTTGGCTTGACAAAAGGAAAGGAAGTCGAAATAAAGTCGAAGGACGCGAAGCACATCGAGGTTGTGCTTTGACTACTATTTCATGCTCTCCCTGAACTTCGCTCTTTCGCAAGAAAGAATGACACTTGCGTGAGCAAGACCGCCAGCTTTCGCAAGAAAGAATGGCGGGCATGCCAGCTTCCTTACGGAATTGTGCTCTCGTTTTTCTTGGGCTTTCTGCATGAGAAATATTTTTAAGGTTAAAACGATGTTAGTGATACATGGAAAGAACATTATTAAAAGAGATTATTACCAAGCTCGACAGGCTGGACGAAAAGTTAACTAACTTCATAGGATTCTTTGATCTGCCGCCTAAGGAGAAAGCAGAGCTGCAAGAGGATATAGAGGCTTATAGGAAGGGGAAGCTAGAAGTAGTCACTCTGGAAGAGGCAGAAAAACTTGTTTAGCGTTGTCGTAAAGAAGGCCGCTCTAAAAGAAATCAAAAAAGAAACCAAAGAGACAAAGAGAAGAATTTTCAAATCGCTAGAAAAACTGGAAAATCCTTTTTCTGTGCCTTACGAGAAACTCAGAGGAGAGGAGAACGTTTACCGTATAAGAGTTGGAGACTTCAGGGTTATTTATTATGTAGACAAGGACAAAAACGAGGCTGTGGTTTTCAGAATAAGAAGGAGAGGCAGAGCGTATGAGGGGCTTTGATCGCTTGAAAGAAGATGCTGTTACCGCTTCATGCTCTCCTCAAACTTCGCTGTGCTCTCGTTTTCCCCGGGCTTTCTGAACACATACAGATGCTCATGTGCAATCAAATAAAAGTCGTACTTGCTGCCACGCCACTTCTCGCGGGTGCTTTTCATCTTCCACTGAAGTTTGATGATATCCTCGCGCAGAATGAAACCTGCTCCTAAAAATGCTTGTAATACTCTTGCTGAAATTGGAATATAGTGCTTGTGCTTTCGAGTGTCGCCGATTAAAATTGCGCAGTGCTTGCCGGGTTTTAAAACCCTGAAACTTTCGTCTGCGACTTTTTTCATTTCCTCGACGAACTCAGAGACTTTTCTGGAGCTTGATAAATCGCCTTCTACTTTGTTGTTGGAGTATGCAATGATGCCTGCGTATGGTGGGTGCGCTACGATTAGGTCGATGGAGTCATTGGCAATCAGGTTGAGGTTTCTTGCGTCACCCACGTAGGTTTTTATTTCGGGCTCTTTGTACCCCTCTGCTGTCTCTCTGGCGATAGGTGCTGCCAACTGCCACTCCCCAGATGAAAGAGGTGAATAAGTAAAGTTCAGTCTATCCCTTGCGACCATAATTGCATCTGGATTTATATCTACCCCGATTGCATTTCTCTGTAGCAGCTTACATTCAACCAGCGTTGTTCCAGAGCCAACCATTTGGTCGAGTATGAGTTCGCCCTTCTGCGTGTAGCGCAGAATGAGATTCCGAGGAATGAAAGGAGACCAGTTGCCTCGATAGTTACCTATGTGGGTTGCCCAGTCGCCGCGATCCGGGAATGACCAAATAGTCGTGGTTTCGGGTTTAAAGTCTTTTGGAGCGAAGTGTGAAATGTTCCACTTTTCATGGAGCTTAACTCTGACGTTTTCGATTTCAACTTCTTTGTGAGTTTTGAGGAAGTTCTTATAGTCCTCGTGTGCAATTTCTCTCATTAAAATATACTTTTTATACCGAAATATTTCCGTATCATTATCTGACAAAACTTTAGCAAGAGCATTTCCCATAAGAGAAAATTATTTCGTGATATATTATATAAACTATCCTCTCATTCTCTGTAATGTGGCCGTGTTTATTACATAAAATCTATCTTTTACGCCGAAAGCTTTGTAAAGCTCCTGTGTTAATGAACCGTCTGGGTAATTTGTCTTTTCTTGTATCATGATTAACTCCGTTGTAGCTAAGATAAATTCCACACTGAATTCCCCGACTTTATTCAATTCCTCAAATTTTTTGATATGGCTTTTTTCAAAATATTGTAATTTGGGTGGATAGTAGTTTATTGGTTTCAGACTATCGTAAACATTTAATAAGTGATCTCTTAACCTTAAGGTTAGTTCTGGCATATAGGCATGTTTAACGTACATCTCGACGATTAGATGTATGTGTTTTGGAGTTCGTAGTCGCTTTTCAGGTTGTTTGAACATTAGTCTGAAGTCAAAAGGAGACTCCTCTTTTGTACCGGGTATTGTATAAATTTCTACTCCTTCGTCAGTAGTATAAATCAAATCTCTTCTTCCACTCATTAAACTTGGAATTGATACTTGGAGATAAATCAATAGTTACATTATTTTATAACTAAGTTAAAATAAATGTATAAAAATCAAATAACCATATGGACTGGGATACTGTAAGTTTTGTCATGTCTGGCAATCTTAGGTTTAGAACATTAGTAGAGTTGAAAGGAGCGCAAAAGACCCCAAGCGACCTAAGAGAAGTTTTTGGTTGTCCGATAAGTCATGTAAGTAAAACTCTTAAAGAGCTTGAAGGGAGGAATTTGATAAAATGTCTCACACCAGAAAGACGAAAAATAAAATTCTTCACGATAACAGATGGAGGGAAAAAAATTTTAGATGAGATAAATAAAGTAACTTCTAAGACTTGACGCCGCTATTTTTCAAAATTTTTGGTTCTCCGTCTAACTCCGGATATTCGAAAGTTTTAAACTTTTTACCGTTGTCCCAAGTTACTTTTCTAATTACAATGATTGAGCTACAATCTGTGCATGTAAATGCATTATTAAAACACTCGTTAAAGTTTAACGATTTATTACAAACTGGACATCTCATTTTCTCACTTCTGTTATAGTGTAATTAAGTTGTAACTAATATATAAATATTTTTATTGCCTGCTTCACTCTCTATTTATAAATTCCGATCAAAAATCAGTAATTACTTTATCACCATCAAAACTGTTCCCGCAGCGGCGGTCGCTCCTTCAGCGACGAATATCTCCCGGACTATGCCGTCGTGCGGCGCAAAGATGTCGTTCTGCATTTTCATTGCTTCTAAAACAGCAACGATATCGCCCTTCCTCACAGCCTGCCCGGGCTTTACCTTCAGCTTCAAAATCATTCCCTGCATCGGCGCAACCACGCCGCCGTCCACGAATTTCTGTACCGCTGTGCCGCCTTCCTTTATCTCGATGAAACCTCCGACCGGCTCGACTTTCACGTCATAGCTCTCGCCGTCAACCTCTACTCTGAATACAGTCGGAATCCCGGATGGTGGAGGAGCGACTTCTTCTTTTGGTTTCAGCATCTCTTCTTTTAGCTCGCCTTTCAAAAACTTCGGAGCAACTGCAGGATACAGAGCGTATGTTAGGATATCCTCTTCCTTTTTTACGATTCCAAGTTTCTCGGCTTCCTCCTTCATGAGCTGGTACTGGGGCGGTATCAAATCCGCAGGTCTCTGCGTTATCGGCTTCTCCTCGCCGATTATTTTTGCTCTAATTTCATCGCTTATGGTTGCGGGAGGCTTTCCGTACAGACCTTTAACGTAGTCTTTCACTTCTTTCGGAACTACCTTATAGCGCTCGCCGACGAGAACGTTCATAACTGCCTGAATTCCGATAATCTGGCTCGTGGGCGTTACGAGCGGCGCATATCCCAGGTCTGCCCTCACCTTCGGCGTTTCTTTCAAAACTTCTTCATATCTGTCCAGAGCATTTTGCTCTTTCAGCTGCGAGACTAAATTCGAGAGCATGCCCCCCGGGATTTGATACAGCAGCACATTTGTATCCACGATTTCTGATATTGGGTCGAGGATTCCTCCATATTTCTTACGAATTTCTTTAAAGTAGGCAGTCGCTTCTGTGAGCGATTCGAGTTTGATGCCGGTATCATAGGGGGTACCTCTGAGCGCAGCAATCATGCTCTCAGTAGGCGGCTGGGACGTGCCCCAGGCAAAGGGGGACATTGAGGTGTCGAGTATATCAACGCCCGCCTCGCAGGCAGCAAAGTAGCTTATAGGTGCCATACCGGAAGTGCAGTGCGAGTGCAGGTCAATGGGTATGCCTATCTCTTTCTTGAGCGCTTTGACGAGGTCATGCGCAGCCTTTGGAGAAATCAAACCCGCCATGTCTTTTATGCAGAAAGAGTCGCATCCAAGCCCTTCCAGTTTTTTAGCAATCTCAACGAATTTTTCAATCGTATGCACAGGACTTATGGTGTAGCAAATCGCTCCCTGAACATGGGCTCCGCACCTCTTTGCAACCTTAATCGAAAACTCCATGTTTCTTATGTCATTGAGAGCGTCGAATATTCGAAATATGTCCACGCCGTTTTCGACGCTCTTTTCAACGAATTTTTCAACGACGTCGTCGCTGTAGTGCTTGTAACCGACGAGATTCTGACCGCGAAGCAGCATCTGCGTCGGAGTTTTTTTCATATGCTTTTTGAATGTTCTTATGCGCTCCCAGGGGTCCTCGTTCAGGTAGCGAATGCAGGTATCGAAGGTTGCACCGCCCCAGACTTCGAGCGAGAAGAAGCCTGCCTCGTCCATCTTCTCTATTATGGGAAGCATGTCCTGCGTCCGCATTCTTGTTGCGAGAAGCGATTGATGTGCATCCCTGAAAGTCGTATCCGTGAGCTTTACTTTTGCCATACTTATGCTTGTTTATCGCCACGGATATAAAAAGTTACGCAAAATTTAATAAGCAGGCGACTTCACTGGTAAATATGCTTTTCCCTGTATCTGGAGTCGAGACTCCTATATTCGTTCCTCCTCTGGTCGCTTTTGTCATCTCGTTTTTCACATCCATGGGCGGAGTTTCAGGTGCGTTTCTATTATTACCGTTCCAGATGAGCGTTCTCAATTTTACGAGCCCTGCCGTAAGCGCTACTAACTTCGTATATAATATTGTTGCGATTCCGAGCGGCGTGTATCGCTACCTCAGGGAAGGGCGCATGGCATGGCCT
>JACRDW010000121.1 GCA_016212785.1 Methanobacteriota archaeon
AGGTCACAACGTTGCCGCAGGAGCAGAGGTCATTACCTACGCAGAAGCCTTCAAAAAGCTCGACTCCATAGAAGTCGCCGGCATATGCTGCACTGCGCATGATTTGGCAAGGCGCAGCAGCAAGGCAAAGATAGTAGGACCCATGTCAGAGCAGGTTAGATTCGTAAGGTCTGGAATAGCTGACGTTATAGTAATAGACGAGCAGTGCGTGAGGACAGACTTACTCGAGGAGGCGAAGAAGGTAAAGGCAGCGGTGATTGCGACAAACGATAAGGTAGCTTCCGGGCTGCCGAATAGAACTAATGATGGTGCAGACGCTATCGTCGGAGACCTCGTTTCAGGCAGAATTGCAGGAGCTATGATACTCACGCCTGAGAAAGCTGGAGAGGTTGCGGTAAAAGTTGCGGAGAAGCTAGCGCTTCTGAGAGAGCACCTAAAGGTGCTGCCAGATGAAAAAGAGCTGAGGAAAGAGGCTTCAAGATGCACCGCATGCGAGGAGTGCCAGAGGGCATGTCCTGTCAACCTGCACATAAGCGACGGAATGAAGAATGCAGGGAAAGGGAATTTCGGAAAACTTGCGGAACTGAGGGAGCTCTGCATAGGCTGCGCCAGGTGCGAGTCAGCGTGTCCGAAAAAAATACCGGTCGTATCGCTTCTTGAGAAAGCTTCTGAGAAGAAAATAAAGGAGGAGAAGTTCAAGATAAGGGCTGGAAGAGGTCCAATACTCGACACAGAAATTAGAAACGTGGGTCCTCCAATTGTGTTTGGGGAAATACCGGGAGTTGTAGCCTTTGCAGGCTGCAACAACTATGCCAACGGTGCAAAAGAAGTAGTTGAGATTGCTGAGGAATTCTTAAAAAGGCGCTTCATCGTAGTCGCGAGCGGCTGCGCCGCCATGGCGCTTGCGATGTACAAGGACGAGGAGGGCAAAACCCTCTACGAAAAGTATCCGGGCACCTTCGACTCAGAGGGTTTAACGAACGTCGGCTCCTGCGTTGCGAATGCGCACATACTGGGCGCAGCGGTAAAAATTCCGAGCATATTCGCAAGGCGAAATTTAAGGGCTAACTTTGAGGAAATTGCAGACTATATATTAAACAGAGTTGGAGCGGTGGGCGTTGTCTGGGGAACTTACTCGCAGAAAGCCCTGTCAATAGGCACGGGTCTCAACAGATGGGGCATACCTGTAATTCTCGGTCCGAGCGGCGTGAAGTATCGGCGCCTCTACCTCGGCAGGAAAGACAAGCCGGAGAAGTGGGAAATCTTCAACGCAAGGACAGGAGAAAAACTAATAACAGACCCGGCACCGGAGCACCTCACGTACGTTGCGGAGTCAAAGGAAGAAGCAATCGTCGCTATAGCAAAGCTCGTGATGAGACCGAACGACACGACGAAGGGGAGGCAGATAAAACTAGCGCACTACATAGACCTGCACAAGAAATGCTTCGCCACAATGCCGAATGATTTGCATCTGTACGTAAGAACAGAGGCTGACATACCTGTGACGATGAAAGAAGAAGTAAAGAAAATTCTCGCACAAAAAGGCTGGAAGGAAAGGATAATTCCTGACCCAACGCTGGTGGAGCGGCTGGTATACGGAGGAAAAAAATGATAACCCTTTTTCTTGTAAGAAAAAGGTCTATCACCCCAAAAAGAACATATACAGATATAATAGCGGTATTGGAGTGAAACGGAAATACCGCAATATTCTACCAATATTTAATAAAAACCTAATAGGAGTATAAAAATGAGTAAAGCTAAAGAATTAAGCTCTTTTAAGAAACATAAAATTTTAATTGACCTTGTTGCCAATGAAATCAAAAAGAGAAGTAAAGGCAAGCTCAATGTGATTTATCGTAAAATTGAATTTAAAGGCGACTCTCTTGCAAAGCAACTTGGTGCCCATATAGTCGTAGACAAATATAGGAGATCAAAAAGCCTTTATTTACGAGTAAATGGAAGAGGTGGTACATTCGAGAATCATTTTTCTGATTATTGGAGACCACGTGCAAGAAAGATTAAAAGAACCCATAAAAGATTATACCTTATCTTTTGCCGGTTGGATTACGAATGTGAAAAATTAGGTAAGCTATGGTTTATGCCATCGAAGGACTTCTTAAATAACAAGTGGATGACACCAGATGGGTATAAAATTAGTTTAAATGGATTGGTAAAAAAATTAAACAAATTGATTTGAGATGTAAGCAGTGATAAATATGAACCCCAAAGCAATAGATTTTCTTAGAAAGAAAAAAGAAACGGTTCTCAAAGGCAGAGCCTTTGGAACCAACCCAAAAGAACTATGTGCTATTGAGCGAAGCGAAATAGCACGACGTAAATCGTCAACGGTTTTGACGGTTGTGAGAAAATGATATACGCAAAGCCCTGGGTAAGGACGCAGCAAGCGGGTCCAAAACAGGCAAAGGCTGTGCTGCCTGACGCGGCTGCTAGGATTATAAAGAATGCAAAAAAGCCTGTCATTATAATAGGTGCGAGAATCCAGGACCTGAATGGAGCACTTCTGGAGAGAGTAATAAGGCTTGCGAATGCGAGAAACATTCCTATCGTGGCAACTGCGCACTCAGGAAAATTCCTCTCGGAGAGAGGATTCAAAAACTATGTTGAGATGGGTGTGGTGGAGATAACTAACGTCGCAGCAGACGAAGAATGGAAGGGCATAGACGGCGCAGGAAAGCCTGACCTCGTAATAGTCCTGGGCGCCCACCTCGATTTAATGAATGCAACCTTCCAGACCCTGAAAAACTTCACAGAAATCGCTTCTCTGAGCATAAGCCGCTACTTCATGGTGAATGCAACTTATTCTTTTCCGAATATAGACGATGAAATCTGGCTTCGCTACCTTGACGAGCTTTGCGAAAGATGATTCTAAATCTAAGGCTTACGATGGAGTCGGGGCAACCCCCGAA
>JACRDW010000119.1 GCA_016212785.1 Methanobacteriota archaeon
GTGCTGGACAGCTCCTCCAGTCCTCTGCTCTCATAGCTTTCTGCGATATTTTTTGAGTATTCATGAGCCGAAACATTTTCCAGAATTTCCAGAACATCGCTTATGTCGCCCTCGCACAATTTTTCCTTTTTGAATGTTTGGACAAGCAGCTTTTTTTCTTTGTTTGAGGCTTTTTCAAAAGCGTACAGTATCGGCAGCGTTTTTTTCTTGTTTCTAATGTCGCTTGCCTTTGGTTTGCCTGTTTTTTTCTCCCAGATTCCTATTATGTCGTCGACAATCTGAAAGGCGATGCCGATATTCCTGCCAAATTTCCTGAAGTGCCCAGTCATTTTTTCATCTTCCGTAGCAAGAGTAGCTCCAATCAGCGTGGAAGCTTCGACAAGTGAAGCAGTTTTTCTTGAAATCATCTCCAGGTACATTTGCGTTGTTATGTCGAGCGTGCCCTCATAGCTCATGTCCAGATATTGCCCCTCGCACAGGTCTATTATAGTTCTGTTTAGAATCTCCAGAACTTCAACGATTTTGGAAGAAGTAACGTTCAGCTCCTTCAGCCTGAGCGCAGCGAGATTCGCAAGCACATGCATTCCGTCCCCGACGTTTATAGCCTGGGCAATGCCCCACAGCTTCCATACCGTCGGCTTGTGCCGCCTCTCCTCGTCCATGTCCTCTATGTCGTCGTGTATCAAAGAAAAGTTGTGTATGAGCTCTATAGCAGCCGCAGCTGGCAGAACTTTGTCGTAAACTCCGCTGAGCGCATTGTACGTCAGCAGGCAGAGCGTGGGTCTGAAGCGCTTGCCCCGGTACTGCTGTGCTTCCTTTAGATTTTCATCCAGCCACCCGAGGTGGTACTTCATCATGTCGTAGAGAGGTTTTGGAAAAGCTCGATTTTCAAAGTTTTTTTTGATTTCCATGTCTATCATGTTCAGGTGTTCGCTGAGCACAGCCTCGCCATTTCGCTTCACTTGCGGTAGCAAGGAAGCGGACGTTGCGCCTAGTTCACTTCGCTTCACTTGCGTAGCAAGGAAGCGGGTTTTGCGCCTAGTTTCGCTACGCTTCACTAGCATCCCTTCTACTTGAGGTCTTCCACGATACCGACGCTGACCAGCGCCTTGACCGGCTTGCCCTCAATGCTCTTAAGCCCTTTTTTGTCGATCAGCACTACCGCTGCCAGCGGCTTTGCGCCGTTTTCGTTAAGCAGTTTTATCGCATCCTTTATGGTCGTGCCGGTCGTGGCGATGTCGTCTACGATGACCACGTTTTTTCCTTTCACCTGTGAAAAATTCGAGAGAATAAAACCCCCTTGCTTCGACTTCTTATCAGGCTCCCACATATGCTTTTTAGGTCGGATTACGCTGAGCGAAGCGTTCATATCCTCTGCGATTATCGTCGCTATCGGTATTCCGCTCGCAGCGATTCCTGCTATAACGTCCGGCTGCGGCAGATTGTTCTCTTTAATCGTCGCTCTTATCAGTTCAGAAAGAGCCAGGGAGAGATGCCTTAAAACAGCGGGGTTGGAACCTACGACGCTCCAGTCTATGTATATATCTCTTGGAACTTTTTTCTTTGCCTCAGTTTCTCTCGTAACCAGCCACAGAGCTGTTTCTCTGGAGATGTTCAATTCGTCTGCGATTTCGCCTGTGGTGAATCCTTTCTCTTTTAGCTCATGCGCCTTCTGCATAAGCTCAGTAATGTTTCTCATGCCAATCAATATGCCTGTTCGCTTATAAATTTGTTTCCTATCTCTTTGCAATTTTACTTACTTTTGTGCCGCAAACGTCGCAACTGCCCTGATACTCTATTGGAAATTTCTTTCCGCAGCCTTTGCAAATCTTCTTCCAGGTGAGAATTTTTTTAATTCCTGCCTCGGTAGTTGGTGAAAATTTCATGCCCAGCCTGCTCGCTAAATTTTGAATGTTGTAGTCGTCTGTGACAATTACTGGCTCAGCACGCTTTTTCTTGAAGTCGAGAGCTATCGAAAGCAGCTTTATATCAGTATCAGAAAGCTTGGCAATGTCTCCAGATTCCAGAGCAGCCTTTTTTATTTCCAGCAAATTTTCTTCTCCAGGTTCAACCAGCTTCAGGGAGCCTTCTTCAAGACTTAGGCTTATCCTAAGTCTTGCGTTCTTTTCCCTGACTTCATCGATTACTTCCCGAACCGTGTAGCACTCGTTGCCGGGCTGGAAGCCGCTCAGGAGCGCAGAGGCGTCTAGGATGAGCTTCATAGCCCTACTTTAAAATTATAACAACAAAAATAAAAGCAAGAGGAATTAACCCTCGGACTACAAGTTACTATCAGGATAAATATATACAAAGCAGTAGTACAGCAAATTTAGGTATCTTAATAATATTAAACGTCATTTTCCCTTATTTATATTACTCTGCCCTCATCTATGCCTACGTAAGAGATGAAGTCGAGTACACCCCGTACTACGGCTACAAGCTTCGCTTCTCTCGGATTTACTCAGAGCTTCGGGCTATCGAACCCGCTTCGTGATTGGAACCGTAGAAGAAAGCTATTGTGGGCACCGCCCAACGCTAGGAGAGCCTCCCAGTACTGTGAATTCATAGCCTCTCTCTTACTTTCCTGTAAAAGTCTTTCCGCAGCCTAATGAAATATGCTTTATTTTCCGAGATTGCGAA
>JACRDW010000120.1 GCA_016212785.1 Methanobacteriota archaeon
CATGCCGGCTGTGAATAATATAATCCCGAGCCAAAGATAGTTTATGAGAGGTATTATCTTAATCGTCAGCGGGATTTCATTACCGCTCACGCCGGTAAATATCACGTACGCGTCTCTGAAAATTCCTCGGTCTATCATAACTCTCTTGACGTCGCCCTGCTGATACTGCACGACCTTTGCGACTCCTCCGCCAATTTTGCTTTTACCTCCGTAAATCTCAACGCCGATTTCCTGAGTTTCCGAAACTGCTCTCACCGAAGTATATATCTTACTCGAAAGCATCATTACTTCGTAAGTTTTGTCCTCTATTTCTACATCGAAAATCAAAACCCCTGCAGCTGCGATATCAATGCCTTCAGGTATACCTGCGGTGCGAGTGGCCACCCAGAGGATTTTGTCTCCCTCGGTAAGCTTCAGAAGCGCGATATCGCCTAGACCGACCATTTGCTCCAGACGACCCTTTACCATATATGCGTCTGAGTGGCTCAGATTCGTGCTGTAAAATTCTGACAGGCTTAAAGCCGGCGGCAGCTCTACTTTTTCTTTTGAGTACTCTGCATATTCTCTGTAGTCCAGCAGCTTTGCGCCGTAGCTATTTGCATAAAAGACTTTATCCGGCGCGTCTATCGAAACTGACAGCTCCTCGGTGAATAAGGTGCTGAACACTGCTCCGAGTAAAACGAGCACGACCCCGAGATGAATAGCAAGTATGCCGGCTGCTTTAATTTTCCTCGGCCCCTCTCTTTTTAACTTCTCCCTTCCCCTCTCGAAGAGACCGTAGAGCACGTAAACAGAAGGGGGGATAAAGCTCAGGCTGGACATAGAACCGATAAAAGAGTAGAGGAAAGGCTTCTCTGGAGTAACTATCGCAGAGTAATCAACGATATTCCATGCTTCAGAAGGTTTGATAAACGCGAAAACAATCGTCAGCGCAGCGAATACTGCGAATTCCTTGATTTGCCTGCCTTTTTCAGAGGGTTTGAAATTTATGCCCAGCCCGAGCAGCAGCATGGCTGCGATTATGAAGGGATAGCTCCATAAATTGAAAAAAGCGATTCCAACGCCCACCTTGTTGCCTGTAGCAAGCTTGTACAGCGCTGGAAAGGTAACTCCCCAGAAGGAGATGAATGTTAAAATTATGAAGAGCAGTATAGCTGCATAAAAAATATTGGTTCTGCTCAGAAGCTGGACTTCCTCTTTTTCCTCCCCGCTTTTTACATATCTAACGGCTGCAAGGGAAAGCGCTGCTGCGCTGCATGCTGCAATCAAAACTACCAAATATCTTCCGACCTCGCCAGAGCCGAAGGCGTGTATGGACTCAAAGAAACCGCTCCTAGTTACGAGAGTTGCATAGAGCACGAGCACAAAGGATAAAGCAACGAGGGTCGGAGCTAAAATACTGTATTTCCCCTTTTTGTGCTCTGAAAGGGCGTGAAGCGTGCCTGTCAGCAGAAGCCATGGAACGAGCGAGGAAGTCTCAACCGGGTCCCATGCCCAGAAGCCCCCCCAGCCCAGAACCTTGTAGCTCCAGAAGCCTCCGACGGCTATGCCGAGGGTTAGAAAAATCCAGCTTACCCTGCACCACTGCACAGTGCTGGTTATCCAATCACGATTCCGGGTAAGGAGATATACGATTGCAAGTGCAAACGGTACAACCATTGCAGCATATGCAATAAACATCAGCGGCGGATGCACCGCCATCCAGGGGTCTATCAAAAGGGGATTCAAACCGTTGCCGTCTGCCGGCACAAGGGACTTGTCCATTCTTGGATTTGCAGCATAAATGGTCTGGAAGGGAGAGTCCAGAAGCGTAAGAGCGACGAAGTATAAGCCGAGCGATATAATGATTATCTGCGTGCGCCTGAAAAAATCATTATTGCTTTTTTCGCTCAGCCAGAGGCTGCCTATGCCTATCAGAAAAGCCCAGAAGAGCAGCGTTCCCTGCTGCCCTGCCAATACGCCCGACAATTTATAAACCAGCGGCAAATCCTTGCTCGTGTAGCTCCAGACATAGTTTATGGTAAAGTTTGGTGCTAGAAAGTAGTAAGTAAGCAGCAAAAAATCTGCAAGCAGCAGTAAAACGAAAATTCTAATCAGCCATTTTGCATCTCTTGCGAAAGCAAGGGATGCAAGTGCAGCTGTGCCTGCCGCCAAGCTTAGATATAAGATTAAATCTCCGCTCATGTTTTCCCTTCCTTGATTTGCTTGAGTATCGAAAGCAGCTGCTCCTTGGATGCGAATCCTGGAACCCGGGTTATAATTTCGCCCTTAGAGTTCAGGAATATCAAATAAGGAGGATACTGCACTCCGAAGCTGCGAGCATCTATTTTGTTTTCATCCAGGTCTACTGCAACCAGTACGAAATCTTCCTTCAAAATCTTGGAAATCTCTCGGTCCGGATAAACTTCCTCGTGCATGGTTGTGCAGAACTTGCACCATACAGCCCAGAAATAAACCAGCACGGGTTTGTTCTGGTCCGCCGCAGCTGCTCGCCCATCTCCATAATTCTTGTACCACTTCATCCCTGAAATATAGGTGTACTTCTCATCGCTGATAAGCGGCGCAGCATTCATGGAGTAATATACGAACAGGAGCGCCATAGCAAGCGCCACAATTGTAATCGCCTTTTTCGGTTTCATATTTTCTGCCTCATGTATTCCAAAAGATTTTTTATTCCTTCCTCCAGCTCTACCTCTGGCTTCCAGCCGAGCTCCCTTTCAGCCTTTTCGATATTTAAATAAATCCTCCTGACCTCTCCTTTAATCGGCGGCGCATGCTCTGGTTCAACGTTAGTATTTAAAATCTTTTTTATCGCGGCAAAAATTTCGTTTACCGAGGTTTCCTTTCCAGCAGTGATGTTATAAATGTTCTTGCCCCTCTCAATTGCAAGGAGATTTGCCCTTACAATGTCGCTAACGTAAACGAAATCTCTTGTTTGAGTGCCGTCGCCGTTTATCATCGGCCTCTCGCTTCGGAGCATTTTATTCGCAAATATTGCCACAACCCCTGCTTCGCCGTAGGGGTCCTGCCTGGGACCGTAGACGTTTCCATAGCGCAGCGCAGCGTAATTTAAACCATAAAGCTCCTTGTAAACCTGGAGGTATTTTTCTGCGATGTACTTTGAAACACCGTACGGCGAGAGCGGGTTTGTCGGATGCTCTTCATCCACCGGCAAATACTTCGGCTCCCCGTAAACTGCACCACCTGAGGAAGCGTAAATAATTTTGTCTACTTCCCTGCAGCATTCAAGCAGGTTAATCGTGCCTTTGATGTTCACGTCTGCATCGAAAATCGGGTTATCCAGAGATTCTCTAACGCTGACCTGCGCCGCTTGATGAAACACGACCTCAATCTTTTCTTTTTGGAATATCTTTCCGAGCCCGGCATCGTTTAAGCCGGATTTGTAGAACTTCGCACTTTTGTTCACGTGCTCTCTTTTACCTTCGGAGAGGTCGTCCAGCACTATGACATCATGACCTTCGGAAATCAGGGAATCGACAATATGCGAGCCTATGAAGCCTGCGCCGCCCGTTACCAGGATGCTCATAAATTTGCCTCATACCATGCGATTGTTTTCCTGAGCCCTTCCTCCAAAGAAACCCCGGGCTTCCACTTCAGCAGCTTTTTGGCTTTCGTTATGTCTGGGCACCGCCTCCTCGGGTCGTCCTTGGGCAGTGGTTGAAAAACTATCTCAGACGGTGAATTGGTCAGTTTTTTAATCATCTTTGCCAGCTCAAGAATGCTCGTCTCTTTATCGCTGCCTATGTTCACCACCTCGCCCTCCGCCTCGTCGAGCGCTGCAAGCCTTAAGATACCCTCAATTTCGTCTGTGACGTAGGTGAATGACCTCGTCTGCGAGCCGCCGCCGAAAACTGTTATTGGCTTACCGCTCAAAGCCTGCTCTATGAATCTCGACACTACCCTGCCGTATATGTCACCGGCCCGCATTCTGGGTCCATAAGTATTAAAAATGCGAACGATTCTCGTGTCCATGCCGTGCTGCAATTCATAGGCTTTCACGAAGGCTTCGCCAGCACGCTTGGCTTCGTCATAGCAGGATCTTGGTCCGGTAGGATTAACGTTTCCGTTGTAGCTTTCAGGCGTCGGAATAAATCGAGGGTCCGGGTCTCCGTAAATTTCGCTCGTGCTCGTGTACAGAAACCTCGCTTTGTGCTTTTTTGCAATTCCCAGAGCGACCCAGATGCCAAGCGTATTTGCCTTCAAAATCTGTATTGGATACCTAGCAAATTCAAACGGCGAAGCCCTGCTCGCAAGGTGCATGACCAAATCAAACTTTTCATCAAATTCTATTGGTTTCGAAATGTCGTGCTCTATAAATTTAATCTTCAGGTGCTCGATGTTCTTTGCAAGCCCGCTTGCGAAATTATCCACGCAAGTTACCTTTGCTCCTTGGTGTACGAGAACGTCGCATATCCAGGAGCCGAGAAATCCTGCGCCGCCCGTGACTAAAACGTTTTTACCTTCAAAAGAAATCCCCTCTTTTTTCAAGTCACTCAACTCTTTAGTATTTTCCTTAAATACGCTCTCAGCTCGTTGCCGATTTCTTCGTTGTTCAGTGCAATTTCAATCGAGCTCTTCAGCCAGTCAAGCTTATTGCCGATGTCGTAACGCTTTCCCTTGAATTCGTATGCATAAATTTCCTGTTTTTCTTTCAAAATTCTCAGAGCGTCTGTAAGCTGGATTTCTCCGCCAACGCCAGGTTTAACTTTTTCTATGCACTCAAATATCTCGGGAGTTAAAATATACCTGCCGATTATTCCTAAATCAGATGGCGCCTCCTTGGGCCTGGGCTTCTCCACAAGGTCTTCAATTTTATAGACCTCGCCAGTTTTTTTCCCCTTAATTATTCCATAGCTTGAGATTTTCTCCCTGCCCACTTTCTCGACTGCAATTACGCTGCTGCTGTATCTCTCGAATACGTTGATAAGCTGCTTTGTGCAGGGTACCTTAGCAATAGTTATCGTATCGCCCAAAAGCACGGCAAAGGGCTCATTGCCGACGTAGCGCCTTGCGCAGTAAACGGCGTCTCCCAAGCCTCGCTGCTCCTTCTGGCGTATGAAGTGGATGCTCGCTAAGTTTGAGATGCCCTCCAACTGCTTTAAATAATCGCTCTTGCCTGCGCTGTTTAAGACAAGCTCCAGCTCAACCGCTCTGTCGAAGTGATCCTCTATTGCTCTCTTGCCTCTGCCTGTTATGATTAGAATATCCTCTATACCGGAAGCTACTGCTTCCTCGACGACGTACTGTATCGCGGGTTTGTCGTAAACTGGAAGCATCTCCTTTGGCTGTGCCTTTGTTATTGGCAAGAACCTTGTTCCCAGACCAGCTGCGGGTATCACTGCCTTCATTTCAATCCACTCGTCGAAATTTCATTTCATTCATTTCTCCTCGTGTCTTGACCCGTTATTGCACTTGCTTACGCTTCGTTCTCCTCGTGTCTTGACCCACTGGGTCTCGGCACGCTTGCGACAGCAAGGGTGTCGGCACGAACCAGCATTCGTTCTGGCAAACGTGAAAGATTTGCTGGTGAAGTGCTGACAAGTGCTGAGTCATTTTCTTCCCTCGTATTTTTCAAATATGCACAGGAATATTAAATCCTCGCTGCCCTTATTGAAAACTTTATGGAAGCATCCTTTTGGAATTAAAATCAAGTCATCTTTCTTAACTTCTTGCTCTTCGTTATCGAGTTGAATTTTTCCTCTTCCTTTCAGGAAAAAGTAAACTTCCTCTGCCTCGATGTGAGCGTGCCCGGTAGTTTCTTTATTCGGATGCAGCACAGTCATCGAGGCTACCAGGCGCTCCATTCTCATGTCGTAAACCTCGTATCTTTCGTCGCTCTTAACCAGCTTCGCTCTCTTTGCAAACTCGTTAATCGGAATCTTCATAGGCTCACCAGCACCAACCTCCAGCGTTAGCTGGGCGTAAGACTCACGCTCTTGCTCACGCAAGAAAGGTTGACCATCATTTCGGGGTATTGCTCTACAATACCCCAAAGCCCGAAGGGCTTTTCCTTTTTCCCGAGGGTTTTTGCGATAGCAAAAAGGCTCACCAGCACAAGCCTTCGTATTCGTCTGCTGCTCTCGCTTCCTCTATTCTGCGTCCGTCTATTACAACCTTTCCTTTGTACAGCTCTTTTCTCCTGAATTCGTTCCATTCTGTAACAATTAACACATATTTTGCATGCTTCACCGCTTCGTCCGCGGAATCATAGTACAGGAGCCTTTCATGCTTCTCAAAAATTTTTTTTGCCTCGTTTATCGCCTTTGGGTCAGTAGCATGGACTCTTGCCCCTTTTTTCAACAGGGCATGAATTATCTTTATCGAAGGAGCTTCCCTCATGTCATCAGTACCCGGCTTGAAAGCTAAGCCCAGAACTGCCACGTCTGTTCCTTTAAGAGAGCCTGCCTTCTTCTCCAGGGACTCAACCAGCCTCAGTGGCTGTGCCTCGTTCACCTCCAGAGCTGCACTCAGGATTATCGGTCTGTAATAAACTTCCTTAGCTTTTCCAACGAGGGCTTTTACGTCCTTTGAGAAGCAGCTCCCTCCAAAGCCAACACCAGCATTCAAAAATTTCTCTCCAATCCTAGAATCCATTCCCAGGCCTTTTGCAACCTCGTAAACGTCTATTCCAAGAAGCTTGCATACGTTGCCTATCTCGTTTATGAAGCTGATTTTTGTAACTAGAAAAGAGTTCGTTGCATACTTTATCATCTCAGCGGTTTTTGGATTCGTGGTTACAACAGGGCATTTAAAATCCTTATAAAGCTCCAGAAGAATTTTTGTTGACTTCTTGTCTATGCCGCCGATTACGATTCTATCGGGGTGCATGAAGTCCTCGACCGCATTTCCTTCCCTCAGAAACTCCGGATTCATCGCAACCCCAAAATCGCTTCCTGCCTTTTTTCCCAAGTTCTTCTCAAGCAGTGGTAAAACAGAATACTCCGTGGTACCAGGGAGGACTGTGCTTTTAACAACGACGAGATGATAGCTGTTTTTATCCTTTAGAATTTTTCCTACGTCGCTGCTCACTTTCTCCACGTATTTTAAATCAATGTAGTCCAGCACCCCTGACGGAGTGCCAACGCTGATAAATGAAATATCAGTAGCATTAACCGCTTCACCCAAGTCCGCTGTAGCTCTGAGCCTCCCAGCTGTTACATTTCGCTTCAGCATCGGTTCCAGGTCCTTCTCGTAGATTGGAGACGCTCCGCTGTTTATCGTGCTTACTCTATTCTTATCTATGTCAACGCACGCGACTTCATTGCCAAGCTCAGCAAGGCAGGCGCCGGTAACCAAGCCGACGTATCCAGTTCCTATTATTGAAATTTTCATTAACTCTGATTTAAATCTCCTCCTTTTAAAACTTTTGCCAAAAAGAATTATAAGGCGGGAGATAATTATAACTAGGAGGCGCAGCTTGACCAAAATTTCAGTAGTAATGCCCTGTCTAAATGAGGCAGGAAGCGTCGGAAGGTGCGTCAGCACAGCTAGGGAAGCGCTTGAAAAACTGCAGCTGGACGGCGAAATAATCGTCGTTGACAACGGCTCCACTGACGGCTCTGCTGAGATAGCAAGAAAGCACGGCGCAAAGGTGGTGCACGAGCCAAGACAAGGCTATGGCAATGCGTACCTGCGGGGATTCCAAGAAGCTAAAGGCGAAATAATAGTGATGGGCGATGCGGACGGCACCTACTCCTTCGAGCTGATACCTGAGTTCATCAAGCCTATACTAAACGGAGAAGCAGACTTTGTTATCGGTTCAAGACTGAGAGGCAATATCCTGTCAGGAGCGATGCCCTGGCTCCACCGCTACATAGGCAACCCTTTGCTTACGAAAATTCTCAACTTACTTTTCGGGAGCAGTATATCAGACGCTCACTGCGGCATGCGGGCACTGAAGAAAGATGCCCTCGAAAAAATGGGTCTAAAAACATCTGGAATGGAGTTTGCCTCTGAGATGGTCATAAAAGCTGTGAAGTCCGGGCTTAGAATAAAGGAAGTTCCAATCGCCTACTATCACAGAGAAAGCGGAAAGCCAAAGCTGCACTCCACTATAGATGGCTGGCGCCACGTGAGATTTATAGCATAGGAAATTATACATTTACCGGGACTGTCTTTTCGATGGAATGAGTACATTTTCGAAGGTTGGTTTGCTCCTTTGAAATATAAAGGCAAAAAAAGATAAATAATGGCGTGCACAATGTGCATGGCTATGAATAATGATAAAATCAATTTTGGAATAAGAATAGATACAAATCTGGCCAAAAAGCTTGATGAAATTGTTAAAGAGTCGGGATATCTGAATATTAGCAGATCTGAGGTAGTTGAAGCGGTTCTTACAGCTTACTTCAAATCCGATGCGTCTCATGGTGAAAAAGCTAGAGAGTTGATCATCCTGAAGAGGAAGGGAAAGTTATAGTTTTATCATTGTTATTTGCGCCGAAGGCGCTTATGTTCTACTTTTGCTTTCAAAAAACTATGCTGCAGGAAATAAAAACTGGGATAGGTATCGCCTTTACAAAAGAAGAATAGTGGAGACTCAGGGAGTAGAAATAATTTTCTCGAAGTCGGCGAGGTCATAGGCGAGGCAACCCACGCCTCTCGCAAAGGTTTTAGCAATTTTCATCGGTTGAATGCTATCCACTATGGTAATTTATACTTTTGCTTTTGATAACGTATCTATCAATTCTATTTCATACGTCTTTCTTGCGCTATTTTAAACTCGCCAATAAATTTTCGTAAGCCATCATTGATGTTTATCCTAGGCTTCCAGCCGGGCTCTTTCTCTGCCTTGCTCACGTCCGCAAGCGTGTGCTCTGCATCGCCCTTTACGTTCTGAAAGTACATTATTTTTGATTTGCTTCCTGTGATTTCGATTATCTTTTTCGCCAGCCCGTTTACGCTTATCCTCGTACCGCCGCCGATGTTATATGCTTCGTTGCTTCCTTTTTTCATCGCCATCGTGGTGGCGCTAACAGCGTCGTCAATGTAGGTGAAGTCCCTGGTTTTCGTACCGTCTCCGAAGATTTCGATCGGCTCATTGCTCAACGCTTTTCTTGTGAATATTGAAATCGCTAGGTCAGGGCGCATTCTTGGTCCATAGACCGTGAAGTAGCGCAGCGAAGTTATCTTTAGACCGTAGAGCTCGCTAAAAACCCTGCAGTAGTGCTCAGCAGCTAATTTTGAGGCTCCATAAGGCGAGACCGGATTCTTCGGGTGCTCTTCGTCGAATGGTAAGTACTTTACTTTTCCATATACTGAGGAAGAAGAAGCGTTTACAATTTTTTTCACGCTGGAGTTTAGAACAGCTTCAAGAATATTCAGAGTTCCGGTTGTATTTACTTCATGCACTTTTCTCGGGTCCCTTACAGAAGCTCTTACTCCTGCCTGGGCCGCCTCGTGGATTATATAGTCTATGCTTTCCTCGCTGAGAATTCGTTTTATTAATTCTCCATCCCTTATATCGCCCTCGATTAGCTTGAAGTTTTTATTTTTCGAGGCAAGTTTTATGTTACTATGTTTTATCGCTGGGTCGTAATATGCGTCGAAGTTATCTAGACAAATAACCTCCTTTCCCTCTGTTAGTAGCCTATCTACGACGTGCGAGCCTATGAAGCCTGCGCCGCCTGTTACCAGGATTTTTTTACTCATATTAGTCCCCTATATTCTTTTTCGCTTATCTTCGCTTTCTTAAACTCTTTTACGGCATCTTCCTTTGTTTTACCTCTTGCTATATCTCTTATGGTCTCTCCAACTTCCCAAGGGAATATTACCCAGGCGCTTGTCTCCCTTGCAAATATGTCTGGAGTAAATTTTGAGGAGGGTTTTTTAACCAAGGTAACGACGAATATCTTACTTGCCTTTCTCTCCTTTAAATGCTCTATCGAGGCTATTAAGCTTTCTCCGGTGTCTGCAATATCGTCAACCAGCAGGATATTTTTTCCAGTAACATCAAACTGCGTCGGATGCAGTATCAAAGGCTTCTCAGCAGTTTTTCCAACCGATTTGTAAAATTTTACTCGAATCGTATAAATCTCATCGTTATCCAAAAGGTCTGACAGCATCCTCGCAGGCACCCAGCCGCCCCTCGCAACTCCAATGATTATGTCAAAATCTACGTTCCTTTTTCTAATCTCCTCGGTAAGGTATCTGCACCCTTCTTCGATGTCTTTCCAGAACAAGCGCAAGTACCGCATCTGCTACCTCTTAACTTACGCCACGAGGCTGGCTGCCTTGTTCTTTGCTGCATCCACAGGAACATACTTGATAAGCTTGGTCAGGGTATTGCCTGGGTGTACCTGGATAACTTCGTTCTTGTAGCTCTTCAAAGCTATCTCCACAATCCTGCCGACTATTATCTTATCCTTCACGTCGATGCTATCAGCAGCCTGCGCCAGTATTGTTCCCTTTGCCATCCACCAACTCACAGACTTCGGGTCAACTGCCCCCAGCGCTACCAAAATCTTCTCAACCTCCCTGCCATCCTTAACTTGCGTCTCCAATTTTTTGGTAAGCGGATTCGTGAAGGTGACCTCCCATCCAGAGGTATCTGAAAAGCTGTCCGCTCTGAGTAAGTCTGCAAACTCCTCGCCGGAGAAATGCCTTGATACAGAAATGCCGCTGTACTCAGGGCTCCTGTAATCAATGCCCCCAACGCTGTTCACCAGATCCTCGAAAACTGAAGTCTGGATAACAACGATTCTGTTTATTTTTACGTTCTTCGTGGGCGAAGCTTTATCCATGTCAAACATTCCCGCAACCTCCATGCCAGCTATCTGCTCTGCTCCAGACTTTATTGAACTTTCGAAGACGGTTTTTAATGGAACGCTGCCAATCTTTCCATCCGGGTCTATGAAAAAATTTACAGCTCCCTCGCCGAGCAGAAAGCCAAATCCTAACTCTACTTCGTTTTTGTTCTTTTCGTCGGTGATTAGCACCAGAATATTTTCGCGCTGCATGCTATCGAAATCGCTTTTTGCAGAAGTTGCGGTGCTTGCGGCGTAGCCGATGCCTGCCAGAAAAAAAATCAAAACCACCAGCAGAAGTTTGCCCATGGTTTTGATTTCTACGTTCTGGATATAAATCTTTTTGGGAAAGGTTTATTTTCCTCAGGGGCAACTATCCTGCATGAAGCCCCTGATAGTCGCGAGCACGAGACCCGAATTAATTAAACTCTCGCCTGTTATGAGAGAGTTTGACAGGCGAGGAGTAAAATACGTTTTCGTTACAACTGGACAGCACTACGATAAGCTGCTCTTCAAAACTTTCATCGATGACCTGGAGCTGCGAGAGCCAGACTATGATATAAAAGTAGGCTCGGGCAGCCAGGCTTATCAAACCTCTCTTGCAATGGTTGAGCTGGAGAAAATAATGGAAGGGGAAAAGCCGGACGTTACAATAGCGGAGGGCGATACGAACTCTGTGCTGAGCACTTCTCTAGCGGCTGTAAAGCTGCACATGCCATTTGCCCACGTGGAGGCAGGGCTTCGCAGTTACGACAGAAACATGCCTGAGGAAATTAACCGCATACTTGCCGACCACTGCTCTGAAGCTCTTTTTGCGCCCACTGAGAAAGCTGCGCTGAATCTAATAAACGAAGCAATACCTCCGAAAAAAATACACATCGTTGGGAACACCGTCGTTGATGCAACCCTGCAAAACCTCGCCATTGCGAGAAGAAAATCGCGCATCCTTGAAAAATTTCCCAAAGAATATCTGGTTCTCACGCTGCACAGGGCAGAAAATGTGGACAGCTATAAAACGCTGAAGGGAATCGTGGATGCTCTGACAAAAATAAAGGAAAACATAATTTTTCCTGTGCATCCCAGGACAGAAAAAATGCTGCAAAAGTTCAAGCTGCTTGACAGGCTGAAAAAGAAATTTTTGATTCAGCCGCTGGGCTACCTTGACTTCATTCTCCTTCTCAGCAGGGCAAAAGCAGTGCTGACGGACTCAGGAGGCATTCAGGAAGAGGCGGTAATCCTGAAGGTGCCCTGCATAACTCTGCGCAATACCACAGAAAGACCGGAAACGGTAGAAGCCGGAGGAAACGTACTTGCAGGAGTAGAGGGCAGCAGAATACTTGAGAAGGTCGACTTAGTCCTGAACGACAGAAAGCTGTACAAAAAAATGAGGAGAGCGAAAAATCCGTTTGGCGACGGCAAGACTGGAAAGCGCATCGTGAAAATTTTACTGGAGAAGCATGAAAAAGGAGAACTTGAAATTTCTTCCCCAGATTTTACGCAGGGCTTCTGGAAGAGAGAGTTTATTGCCGTTGACTCAAAGCTGCACGGCAAAAAAATCAGGAATTTGAACTTTGATGTCTTGAAGATAATTGAGAATGAAAGAGAAAAATATCCATACGAGGATGCGAAATTGAAGAGAGGGCAGGTTATAGAGATTCTGAGACGGTAGACTTGCCAAAGACATAATTTTATATATAACTTACGATGTTATTTATTTGACTGCTGTATGAGCAAGATCGAATATGCATATCCCCTGGATGCGGAATCAAAAAACTACATCAGGATAATTACGGAATTTGAAGAAGGCTTGAAAGACCTTGTAGTTATCTACTACACAACCGAAGGCGATGAAGAAATTCCGCTGGTAACCTACGACCTAGCTCACGAGTTTCCTCACAGAGACATAAGGTACCTAGACGAGAAAGACAAAAGAAGGAAGAAGAGATTTGAGGTTTCGATTGACGAGTTCTACTCGATTGCACTCGACGACATTAACCAAAACTGGATAAGATACCTTGAGGAGTACAGGAAGGTGAGAAAATGAAGGTTAAAGAGGCTGAAATAAGGATAGGCAGCATCGAAGACTTGAAAAAGGCGGTCGGAGAGACCATAAGGCAACCCCCAGTTTCTGACAGGACAATAGTCTTCGTCAGGGATGCGAAAACAATCTCGAAGATGCTCTCCGAGAAAAGGCTGGAGCTGATGAGAGCGATTAAAGAGCATCCAAGCTATAACGTTACCATGCTTGCGAACCTGCTCAAAAGAAAGCAGGAAGCTGTGTCTAGAGATTTAAGCGTGCTCAAGAGATTCGGGCTCGTGGAATTAGAAAAAACAGCAAAGGAAGTTACGCCGGAAATTAAGAGCACGAAGGTAATGATTGAGATTTAGCACAAACGGGTGAGGATGGCTGAGCAAAATTAAAGAGAGGGCAGGTTATAGAGATTCTGAGGCTTAATCTCCCATGGTCTTGAAAAGCTCCTTTATTAGCGGCGTTGCTTCCGTGCCTCGGACCTCGTTAGTTCCCTGTATCCAGCCCATGAACACCAAGCCCATAGAAGTCTTAGCGTTCTCTCTGTATGCCTGGATAGCTGCGGTATAGTAGTCCTTAAAAGAGGCTACGTTGTTATGAACGACGAAGAGCTCGCCGTAAATGTAAGGAACGCCGTCCCTCGCCGAAACAGCTTCTGCCATTATTATCGACTTTGCGACTTTGGCTGCAAACTGCGCAGGGGGCTCGGTAAATGTGCCGTAGCCTATGCCGAATAGGTCGCACTGCCTGAAAGAAATGCCGTCGAACTGGGCATCCATGGAGCCTACTTTGCAGTAGATTTTCCCGCTGTAGAACTCCCGCACCTTCGGTATCACACGAGAGTAGAACTTATTCGTCCTTTCGTGGATTTCCTTTATCGGATAGTCGTTGTCGTACATGTAATACTCGAACTCGTTCACTGGAGCATAGTACTCGACTTTGTATTCCTCGGCTACCCCTGCCCACTTGATGGCTTCTCCTTCCATCTGATACTCGTAGTCGTCCATGTTTATCGGCGTTTTATCGTCACGGCCGACCTTAAACAGAGGGTAGTAGTCACCTGCAACTAGGATAACTGCAAAGCCTTCCTTCTTAGCCCTCAGAATATTGGAGATAACTTCCTCCTTTGCTCGCTCGCCTGTGTAGCGCTGGGTTGTTAAAACCACCTTCTTGTCCTTGTCGATGATGTACGAAGGTATAATATGATAAGTATTGACTCCCAGCTCTCTAAGCTCGGTGGCAAAGTAATGCACCGCCAGCCTGTTGTAGGGGGCTCCAGGCTCCCAGGTGCTCTTTATTTTGTTTGGATACTTCTGCTCCAGCTTTACGCCCCTCTTGAGTTCTTCAATGTTGCCAACGGGCGAGGTGAAGAGATAACACATGCTCTCCTTGGCACTCTTCATTGTCTGCGTTGCCGGATCCAACTCGGATTTCATGACCTTCAGGAGCTCCGCCATGCACTCTTTGCTGTCGCATTTAGCCCACGCCTCACACTCGCCCGGGGGTTTTAAATAGCCCATGCCGGAGCTAGGCACGCCCCCTATGAAATCTTCAGCCGAGGGTATGCTGCACATAAAATTTTTGCACTTCAAGCCGCCTATGCAGTCTGCATCAGTTTTGCAGGGCGAGCCTGGTATTCCTGCAGGCGATGAGGGGGGCGTGCTCGGCGCTGCCGTTACTGCAGGTCTGGTGGCTTCTGGGGTTGCGGTAGGTTGCGGAGGCGCTCCTGTACAGCCTATAAAGCCTATTAGGAGTATTAAGAGAATTATGCGCTTGTTCATTTTTCGTCGAGTTAATTTTTGCTCAGTGGTTGTATAATAACTTGTGTATCGCCGGCATTGACTCTTCCTACCGCCGGGCCACTGAGTTCTACGGTCTAAAGTTTTAGATCCAAAAATCTCTGCACCGCATTGAGCATCCTCTCGTTCTTCAGCAGCTCCTTGACGAAATGCGAGGGTCTGTCGGTATCCTGGTATTTTATCATCAGCTCGCTTATTTTCTCCTGCACTGCTAAATCAAAAAGCTCGTCCAGCTGTGCGTCGCTCAGGGAATCCAACATATTGCGAAGCGCTGCATGCACCTCAAGCTCGAATCCTATTTCTTTTTTCCACTCGTCTTCGTAGTTTTCTTTCAAAAATTCTTTCGAGAAATTTTCTTCTTCGAGAGCCTTTACACAGGCTCTGCCGGCAATTCTCGCAGCGATGCCGCCTGTTATGACTCCTCCTCCTGTGCTCGCCTTTGTCTGCCCGGCAGCGTCGCCCACAATCAGAGTTCGCTCCGCAACCGTATCTCTGGCAACCTCGACAGAAAAGCCGCCGGCGTTAAACTCCAGAATGCTCTTGCTCTTGATTTTCTTGCTCGCAACCGGGTGCTGCTCCATGAATCTGTGCAGGTAATCCATGACCCCTGCCTTTGGTTCCCTGACTCCTACGCCTACTTCGTAAACATTCTCCTTCGGAAGAATCCAGGCATAAAAATTTTGAGCATAGTTGCGACCGAGATAAACTTCTGCTATATCCTTCTCCAAGTCGACGCTATCAACTTCCACCTGCGCGGCAGCGACGATTTTCTTGGATATTTTCAGTCCTGCCCACCTGGCAACGTTGCTCCTGATTCCGTCTGCCCCGATTATCAGCTCCGAGCTCAATTCACCTCTGTGCATGCCTTCCGCCTTGACTAAAACTACGCCGTTAATTTTCACAGCAGCAACCTTTGTTTTAAGCATGAACTCAGCCCCTGCCCTCGCAGCCTCTTTTGCAAGGAATTTGTCGAACAGCTTTTTCTCCACGACTCTGGCTCTTTCCACATCAGAATAAGCGAGCAGCTCCTTTCCGCCCGGAGAATAGAACCTCCCTCCCTTTATCGTGCTCGAGATTATGCTTTCGTCAAGCTTTAAATCAAGGACAGCGAGACCGGAAACGCTGTACAGGCCAGAGCACTTGACCGGATAGCCGATTTCGGGGTGCTCCTCCACAACGCAGACCCTACGCCCTGCCCTTGCTATTTCCCTAGCTGCGAGCAGACCGGCTGGACCGCCGCCAACGATAACGACGTCGTAATCCATAAACGTAGTATAGCAATGATTATATTTAGTTTTTTGACAAAGTATATGCAATGAACGAGCTAATGACTGTTCAAGCGCAGATTGTGGAGATGTTAAATCCGGATGCTCCTTCTCTCTTGGATTATCTGTTTATTTCTATCTCGGCTCTGGGGGAATGGAAATTTGTCGGCACAGCAAGCTTCGTAGTGTTTCTGAAAAATCCGAGCCTTGGAAAAAAACTACTGCTGGTCTTCTTTATTACTCTTCTCTTTATTTTTCCGCTGAAGACGCTGATAGACGAGCCGAGACCGTATGTCGCCTACAAAGAAATAAGGGAGATAGGATGGCACGAAGAAAGTGGTGCCTTTCCCAGCGGTCATGCCGCCTTTGCCTTCGCCTACTTTACCGTTCTTTACAAGGTGCTGGGCAGGAGAAAAACTTTTCTCACAGCTGCGCTGCTAATCGCATTTGCGAGGCTGTACCTCGGACAGCACTATCCTCTCGACGTAGTTGCCGGCGCTTGTCTGGGGTTGCTTGGCGGCAGCCTGACAAATCTTATATATTCTAAGAGAGAGTTGAGTTCATGGAAGCATTAGAGATTCCTAGATTTTTTTTCGGATTAGCGCTGGTGCTTTTTATTCCCGGATTTGCACTGACGTTTGCGCTCTGGCCGAAAACAAAGAAAGATGTATACCGGGAGATTGCTGACGTGCTGAAGAAAAACGGCGCCGCAAGCGCATGCGCGGTCGGCAGAGAAGAAAACGTCGAAGAACTGTCGTTCTTCCTGAAAGAAAATTCGATTCCCGTTTGCAGCGAGAAAGACGCAGAGGCTTTGATTCTGGCAGAAAACTTGGAAGGTGATATAAAAATTCCGGCAGGGAAAATGGCCATAGACCTTGCAAACAACAGCATAGAAGCAGTGAAAATCGAAGGCACCATAGACAGTGTCGAGCGGACTGCTCTCAGCGTCGGGCTGAGCATTGCAATCGTGCCGCTGATAGGATTAATCCTGGATAAGACTCCTTACGGCATACGCCTCCCAAGCGTGCTGGCGTCATTAGTTTTTGTCGTTGTGCTATTTTGTGGAATATATTTTTACAGGAGAAAAAAATGGACTACAAGCAAGTCATTGTCGTGAGGGCCGACCTGAAAATGAGCAGGGGCAAGACGTGCGCGCAGGTAGCACATGCGTCTCTCGGCGCAGCTGAGGATTCGTCAAAAGAGCAGTACAAAGCCTGGAAAAGAGAGGGTCAGAAAAAAGTAGTTGTTAAAGCAGCTAACGAAAAAGAGCTGCATGAATTTTATGAAATGGCAAAAAAAGCAAAGCTGCCCTGCTATCTGGTGCAAGACGCAGGACTGACCGAGCTGGAGCCGGGAACTACAACAGCGCTCGGCATCGGACCTGCGCCCAATGAGCTTATTGACAAAATTACCGGCAAATTAAAGTTGCTGTGATTATGAAGAGTCCATATCAGCTGGACCGATTAATCGGCTTGGAACATTTCGTCACTTCTACTAAGGGAATCGACGGAAAGCTGAGAACTGTCGCAGAAGATTTTTTTGTAGAGGAAATCTCTAACGTAGAAAATTTTTCACCTGAAGTGAAAAATTTTCAGGCGCTGGAATACACCCACTTCACGTTAGAAAAGAAAAACTGGAATACCGTCGATGCGATAAAGGCGATTGCAAGAGCAGTTGGCGTGTCGCACAAGCGCTTCGGGTATGCGGGAACTAAAGACAAGAGAGCGCTCACGAGACAGCGTGCAGCTGTGTGGAAAATCGAGCCGGAACAATTAGCGGATGTAAGAATAAAGGATATTGCTCTTTCCGACTTTAAAAAATGCAGCGATAGAATTTCGCTCGGCGATTCTCTTGGAAATAAATTCAGAATTGCGATTCGGAATATCGACTTCGGAGAAAAAGAATTGAGGGAAATTATCTCTGAAACAACAAATCAGCTGGGCGAGAGAGGGACTCCAAACTACTTCGGCTACCAGCGCTTCGGAACGATAAGACCGAACACGCACATCGTCGGAAAAGAGATTCTCAAGGGGAATCTAGAGGGCGCTGTTATGGCTTACCTGGCAAATCCATTCGAGACCGAAAAGAAGGATGCGTACGAGGCGAGGAAATCCCTGCAGGAAACAAAAGATTTCAGGGAGGCGCTGAAAAATTTTCCAGTGCGATTAAACTATGAGAGGAGCATGCTGAACGCGCTGGCAAAAAATCCCAGAGATTGCGCAGGTGCGCTGAGAAGGCTTCCCAAAAAGTTGCGTTGGATGCTCGTGCACGGCTGCCAGAGCTTTCTCTTTAACAAAATCCTCAGCAGGATGATTGGAGAAGAAATTAGTATAAAAGAAAAAAAAATTCCTCTGTTCGGGTATAACAGTTCCTTCAGCGAAGGCAGACAGGGGGAAATAGAAAGAGAAATTATAGAAGAAGAAAACATTGCTCTCGAAAATTTTAGAATTAAGTCAATGCCTGAACTTAGCTCTGAGGGCTTGCTCAGGGATGCGTGCATTGAAACGAATTCGAATTTCGAAATCGACACCGACGAACTCAATGAAGGAAAATTAAAGTGCACCGTGGAATTTACTCTGCCGAAGGGGAGCTATGCTACTGTCGTGCTCAGAGAATTTATGAAGACCGAGCCGCTAAACTACTGATTTGTAAATTAAATTTCGCCTCTCCTAAACTTCTCAATTATCTCTTTATTCTTGGAGAACTTCCAAATGAACTTATTGGCCTCCTCCAGCCATTCGAGCTTCATTTTTGGGGAGAGAGACGCATATTCTTTGATAGAGGCTGTGGAGCAGAAATAGCTATAACCTTTTTTCTTCATGTTTGCCCTCCTTCAATTTCTTCACCTTCTTCAAAGCCTCTATATCCGAGAGGTCCTGCTTTCTCGCTGAAATCTTCTTTAGTATTATAAGGTGGTCAAGGGATATTAAAGGTATCTCCAATCCCCCAGCTCTTACAGTTTCTCTTGATTTGTACGCAGCATCAAAATCGATTGGGTTTTCTATAAATACATCTATCTGCTGGTAAGGCTTTGATGGATGCCAGAAGGCAAATACATGCATTTTTTTCTCTTTTTTCCATTCTTCACGATTATGAGGATTGGCAAGTTCAATGGCTTTTACAGGTATTCTCGGGAGATAGCCGAGCTCGGTAACAGCTTCTATAAGTTTCAGAAGATTCTCCTTGCTCAGGTCTGCCATTATATCCAGGTCTGCTGTCATTTTTGGCACTCCGTACAAGTTAACCGCCAAACCGCCTACAACGAGGTAGCGTGCTTTCTTTTGATTGAATTTTGAAAAAACATCTTCGTAATACATTCTAATACCCTGCCGCTAAACTACTGATTTCTTTTTCAATTACGTCGAACGGGTCTTCCAAGCTTTTGACGAGGCGTCTCGCTTTTCTTCTCAGTTCCTGCTTCGTTTCAGCGAGCTTATGCAGTGCTCTTGAGATTTCCTTTGGATTCAAAATGCGCTGCATTAATCCTTCCTTGATTAAAAATTTATCCACGCCGAGCAGCTCCTGGGGATAGTATGAAATGGTCGGAGTTCCGAGCAGCGCTGCCTCTCTGTTCATGGTTCCTCCGCCCCCGAGGAAGGCTCTTGCATGGTAAATTAAATTGAGAGAATCGACGTTCTTAAGCATGACCGCGTTTTTGAATTTTTCATTCCCTCTCGGTATTACTGCAACTGTTTCAATTCGCTTCACCGAATCGATCAGCTTTTGGGTTATGTTTCTTCCCCTGAAATAAGAGGCGAAGTACGGCTCTGGTCTTATCAGAATATACTCGCCCAGGCCCAGCTCGTCTAAAATCTCTTTTTTTGGCTTGAAGCGCCTGACCTGCGCAACCTCGCAGAGACCGTTGAAAGTCTTTATTTGCGCTTCGTTTGCCCCCTGCTTTATCAGTCTTCTGGAATCGAGAGCCTTCGGAACAATTATTCTTGAGCAGAGAGGCAGTACTAATCTATTTTGCTGTTCCGCATACTCGTTGTCGATTACTTGAATCACCGGTATTCCCAGACCAAATGCTGCCCTCGGCAGCTCGACGGACTGCTTTGAGACCGCAGCTCGAATTTTTTCCCTGGAAATTACCTCAGCCAGCGCAGCAGTTCTCCTCGAGCTTTGAACCAGTTTTTGCTTGGCGCTTGCAGCGTGCTTTCCAACTGCGATGTAATCTATTCCACGAGAATCCAGAATCTCGGTCAGCTCTCCAAATTCCCTAGTAGTAACTAGCGTATCGTGCTTCTTTATGAAATCTTCAAAGAACAAAACATGCGGAAGATTGGTTATGTCTACCCAAATGAATCCACTCCTCGAAACTTCGCTACGCTTGTTTTTCGTCGTGTCTTCACCCCCTTATCAGTTCGACTCCAACCGCTATTGCGCAGAACATCGCTTCAACTGCCCATACCCTGCGCACTACTTCACTCTCGGTCATCGCCCTTTTCCTGAGGAACAACCTCGGCAGCGAAAGGTTAGCGCCCTCTTCCCTATCGGAATGAGGAATGTAAAGCTTTCCGTCCTTAATCTTCGTCGGTGCTTGCGATTCTCTCGTCATTACTCCTGCCGAAAAAAATTTGAGCGCAGCATCAAAAGCGTAAGGCATAAATATAATTGCGCCGCTCAGCTCGAACTTTCCGAACACTATCGCCGGAAACAGAGCTGCGCCGATTGTGAGCGTACCGACGTCGCCCGGGAAAACTCTCGCAGGATATTTATTGAAATATAAAAATGCCAGCAGACTTGTGAGCATGACTGAAGAAATAATGAAGCTTACCTCTGCCTTATTCAAGTACGCAACCACCGCTACTCCAAACGAAGCAATCGCCCCTGTGCCTATTTCAAGACCGTTAAATCCCGCGAGCATGTTTGTGAAGTTGCACGCAGCCATAAAAAAAAGCGGCAGAGCGATGAAATAAATTACTCCAAGCTCATAGCCTCCTATGGCAGGAGTTGAAAAAGGAACTAGCAGAAATCCTATCAGGGTGAGAAAAGCAACTTTTTGCAGAGGTGTTAAAGTCCTAAATCTGTCCACGATTCCCAAAATTCCGACCAGGGAAACAAGAAGCAGTGCGATGAGAATTTCCGGTTTCCTGTGCAGCACGTATGCCAGTGCCGTAGAAAGCAAGAACGCAACAAAAACAGAAAGCCCTACCATCTCCGGAACTTTTCTTTCGTTTTCTTTGTGCAGGTCTATGCCCACAATGCCCCTCTCTTCAAATTTTTTTGCAAAAATTGGGGTAAGAAGGAATGTTATAATGAAGGATAGAACTGCAAACATGGCTTATAAATCACCTGCCAAATACAAATACCTTACCCTATTTCAAATAAATAGGCGCAGCCGTCGCTGCTTGCAGCCGCAAGATAGCTGCCGTCCGGAGAGAAGGCGACCCGGTTCACATTACCATCAATGTCATATTTCCAGACAAGGTTTCCGTTCCTGTCAAAAACGTAAAGGTGCCTGTCCCAGGACCCGACCGCTGTGTATCTAGAAATCGCAACGCCGTAATTTGAAAAACCTGTGCTGCGCTCCCAGAACAGTTCTCTATTCCTGAAGAAATACGCACGCTTGTCTTGCGAGATCGCAACTCCGTAGATATAGCTCTCCCTGCCCGAATTTTTCGTCCATATCAGCGTTCCGTCCAAACTTAGAAGGTACAAACTACCATCGTCCCCGCCAGCAAAGATATGCTCTTTTGAAAGTGCTGCATCCCAGACCCCCCACGCACTTTTCTCGGTTCTGTATTCCCATGCCTTTGTTCCATTGATGTGGAAAAAATAAATGCTCCCGTCTCCAGAGCCTACGACTACTCCCTGGACACCAACGTCAACGCCCTTCAGGTGATTGTCGAATGTCTTATTCCAGAGCAGCTGTCCGCTTCTATTTAATAGATAAATATGGTTGTCCCAGGAGCCGACTGCTATGTGCTCTGCATTTGAGGTTACCCCAACTCCATAAATGTCTCCGTCGGTCTTGTACTTCCAGGACAATTTTAGCTCAATCGCCGGCCGGGGAACCGCTGTGATAGCTGGAGTCGAAGTCTTCGCAGGCTGCGGCTGTACTTGCGCTTTCTGCACGCAGCCTGTCAGCAATACGAATATAAGCAAAAATACTTTAGGGTTCATTTAACTATCTGCCGTTGTTTTGATCTTCTGGAGTTCAACCGAAACTATCGCAGGTCTTGGTTTTCCGCAGGAAAGTGCAAGGTAAAGCAAGGATAGATAAAAAATTATGCTGGAAAGCTGCACACCGACTTCTATTAAAATAAAGGTATGGGTTAGAGCTATGGCGTATAAGCAGGTACGCATTGCATCTCTTAAATCGTGCATCATTCCTAAATATATTCCAAGCGAAGCACATGTCAGCACTACTCCAAAAACTCCAAAATCCAGCATTCCTGGTCCGAGCAACGTGGAAGTAATTATGTGCGGCTCCTTGTAGCCCAGAACCGCTGTGCTGACAATTTCCTGCGTGGTACTTAATAAAGTACTTCCGTGCAGGTAGCCGAACGGAAAACTCAGCTGCACCACTCTGTCGAATACCGAAAAAGTAAGACCTGTCCTGTAAAAAATGTACAAATGCGGCGCTACCTTCCATGCACCATAGGATATGCCTGCGATATAAGTGCTTACTGCTGTAAGTAGAAATATTACGCCGGTTAAGCCCAGGAGCAGTTCCTTGGCAGAAATTCTTTTTAGTAATAGACCGGCAATGCCTGCGGAGACCAAAATCGCTGTCGCATCGCTCTTAAATCCTGAGAGTGCTGCAAGAATAGCGAGGAGAAATATCGTTGCTGTCGCTTTTCTCTTCTCGTAAAAAGCAATCAGCAGAACAGCTGAGAAAACAGCGAAGCCGTGGAAGAGAGCTCTTGCTGGCGCAATCGCTGCTGCCTGCCTTGAAGCTGCGCTTAGAATGGGTGCGCCTCCGAGCAACGTTAAAAAAGAAAAAAAGAAGGCAAGCACGAGTGAAATAGAGATTAAAAAATCTACGTCATGCAGCCTCTTCGAGATAAACCAAAGCAGGAAAGTATAGCTGCCCGAGATTGTGAATATCGCCAGCACCGGCAAGGGAAAAGTTAGATAGAGAGCGAGTGAAGCGGTTGCAAATACGCACGCTAAAACCACGGGAGTAGCGAAGGCGACAGCCTGAGCTACAGCAAGCTTTCTCCCGATTTTCACAGAAAAAAATAAAACAGCAACGCCTAAAAGGCTGATCACATAAGCCAGAAAAGACGGCGCATTAGCGAAATACCCTCTCGGAATAAGTAAGAATTCTCTGGTATTTGCGATTTTGAAAGAGATAAAAGCAAAAAATAAAAAAACAAAATAAACTATCGCAACAGAAATCTCTGGGCTGAGCAGGTCATCTGTTTTTAACCGCTTCGTATACCGCATCCACTTCACTTCCTGTCTTTTCCCATCTGAATTTTTTTAGAGATTCTCTCCCGTTCTCAATCAGCTTTTTTCTGAGCTCCTTGTTTTCCAGAATCCTAATTATTCCCTCTGCCAGCTCCTTGGAATTCTCTTTTTCAAAGAGAATTCCGTTGTATTCGTGCTCTATTATCTCTTCTATTCCGCCGACTCTCGAAGCGACCACCGGTACTCCC
>JACRDW010000118.1 GCA_016212785.1 Methanobacteriota archaeon
AGAGCCAAACAAAGGAATATTCGAGCTGGAAAGGGCAAGATGAGGGGAAGGAAATACAAGAACAGGAAGAGTGCCTTGCTTGTCGTTGCCGAAGACAAGGGCATTAAACTCGGAGCGAGAAATCATCCGGGCATAGACGTTGTCAGGGTTGAGAACTTAGGAGTTGAACATTTGGCGCCCGGAACGCACTTCGGAAGGCTGGCAGTTTATACGAAGGCTGCGATACAAAAGCTGGGGGGGAGATTTAAATGATTATAATCCATCCAGACGTTACTGAAAAGTCAATGAAGTTAGTCGAGTCAGAAAACAAGCTCGTGTTTGTAGTTTCGAGAGACGCGAGTAAAAGTGAGATTAAAACTGCTGTAGAAAAGTTGTATGAAGTTAAGGTAGCTGATGTTAATACTTCTGTAACTCCGAGAGGAGTAAAGAAGGCTTATGTTAAGCTGACTCCGGAATACAAGGCAGAAGAGGTTGCAACTAGAATAGGAATCTTCTAATGTCAGCACTTCGCCAGCAAGCTTTTCAAACAACTTGACGTAGGGATTGTCCCTACGTCTGTCTTCTCGAATGCTGGCTCATGCCGACACCCATCATCACACTTGCGTAAGCAAGTGGTATCGTGGGTCAAGACACGAGGTCTTAAAACGTAGAAAATTTGCGAATGCACTCGCTCCCTCGGAACGAATGCAAATTTTCAGACGTTTAAAAACGAGTGGATTGAAATGGGAAAGAGAATAACTGTTCAGAGAAGAGGAAAAGGAACTTCGGTGTACAAAGCACCGTCTCACAGGTATATAGGTGAGATAAAGTATAGAGTATATGATAGCAGAGAGAAGGAAGGCGCCGTGAGTGGTAGAATACTTGATATAATCTGTAACCCGGCGGCGAGTGCGCCGGTTGTTGAGGTGCAGTTTGAGGACGGGGAGAAGAGACTGCTGCTTGCTTCAGAAGGCATTGGCGTGGGAAATGAAATATTCTGCGGGTCTGCGGCTAAAATAGCGCGGGGTAATATTTTGCCCTTATCAAAGATACCAGAAGGAACTCCGATTCACAACATAGAAAACAAACCAGGCGACGGGGGAAGGTTTGTCCGCTCTTCAGGAGCTTACGGTCTGCTGATAGCCCATGAGGCAGGTAAAAGCGTCGTTCAGCTGCCTTCCGGGGAGCTGAAGTCAATAGATTCGAGATGCAGGGCCACGATTGGAATCGTTGCGGGAGGAGGCAGGAGAGACAAGCCGATACTAAAAGCCGGAAAGATGTGGCACATGCTCAAGCCAAAGGCAAAGTACTGGCCGATAGTAAGAAAGGTAAAGATGAACCCGGTTGCGCATCCGCACGGCGGCGGCTCGGGACACCCGGGCAAACCGACTTGCGTTTCTAGGTCAACCCCGCCAGGAAGAAAGGTGGGTTTAATCGCTGCCCGAAGAACAGGGAGAAAGTAAAATGGTCGGTCGAACGAGGGATTGAAATGGTTAAAAAATTCGCGTACAGAGGTCATGCCCTAGAAGAGCTTCAGGCAATGCCAACTGACGAGTTCATAAAATTGCTGCCTTCGAGGCAGAGGCGGAGCCTGCTCAGGGGAACATCAGAGGCGCAGAAGAAGTTTTTTGAAAAAATAAAGAAAGTTAAAAAAGGCGCAACGGTTAAATTGAGAACTCACTGCAGGGACATGGTAGTTCTGCCGGACATGGTCGGACTGGTTTTTGAGGTTCACAATGGAAGGGAATTTCTAAGGGTGGAGATTCAGCCTGAAATGATTGGTCATTATCTCTCAGAATTTGCAATGACGAGAAAGAGAGTCAAGCACGGCGCTCCGGGCATGGGAGCTACGAAGTCCAGCTTGTACATACCTCTCAAATAGGTGAAGAAGAATGGACTACTCCTTCAAACCAAAAGACGAAGCAAAGATTACAAAGGCAATCGGCAGCGAAATAAGAGTTTCGCCTAAGTTCTCTGCAGAAATTTGCAGGGAGATAAGGGGAAAGAAGTTAGACAAAGCAAAGGAATTTTTGCAGGACGTAATTGCGATGAAGAAGGCGGTAGCCTTGAAGAGATACAAAAAAGGAGTTGCCCACAGGAAGGGCTTGAAGAAGGCTTATGCAGGCAGATACCCTGTAAAGGCAGCCTCGCGAATTCTGAAAGTTTTAAATGCTGCGCAGGCAAATGCAGAGTACAAAGGTCTGAGTGCTGAAAAATTGTACATAAAGCACATAGCAGCGCAGAGAGGTCGGATAATAAGAGGAATTCTTCCAAGAGCGTTTGGAAAGGCGTCAGCCCATAATACCCCCACTTCAAACATTGAAGTCATGCTGGAGGAAAGGTGAGAGCTTGGCTATTGAGAGAAAATTCGTCGCAGACAACATAAGAAAACTGGAAGTGAAGGAATTTCTGAAGAGAGAACTAGAAAGGGCAGGCTGCGGCGAGATAGACATTCAGAGAACGCCACTCGGCACGAGGGTAATACTCAGCGCTCAAAAGCCAGGTCTGGTAATCGGCAAAAAAGGAGCTGCGATAAGAAAGCTTACGAATATTTTAAAAAAGAAGTATGAGATTGACAACCCGCAGATAGAGGTAAACGAACTCCAGGTACCCAACCTGAATGCGCAGGTGATGGCCGAAAACGTAGCTTCCATGCTCGAGCGAGGCATTCACTTCAGAAGGGCTGCGTACACCGGGCTGCGAAGGATAATGGAGGCTGGAGCTAGAGGAGCAGAAATAGAAATTTCAGGCAAGCTTACCGGAGAGAGAGCCAAGTCAGTGAAATTCGCAGACGGCTACTTAAAGCACTGCGGCGAGCCAGCCATTCGGTACGTCAGGCACGGGATGGCAGAGGCTGCTCCCAAGCCTGGAATCATGGGGGTCAAGGTGAAGATAATGCCGCCCGGAGTAAAGCTTCCGGACGATATAGAGCTAGTCGGCGAAGAAGAAAGGGCAGAGAAGAAGAAGCTTAAAGTAGGTGAGGGGATAGAGGAGCTGGTAGCAAAGGTTGAGGAGGAGCTGGAAATAGTCGATGAAAAAGAAGCTCCAAAAACAAAGAAAATCAAGCCGGAAAAAGTAAAAAGAAAGAAGACAACGAAGATAGAAGAAGTCGTGGAAGAACCAGAGGAGCTGGAAATAAGTGAGGAAGAAATAGAAGAGGAAGTTA
>JACRDW010000122.1 GCA_016212785.1 Methanobacteriota archaeon
ATATAAATAGTTTTTTAAGAAAATTATTTATTAGCAGCGCAAAAATATCCTTTTTTTTAAAAAGAAAGCTTTTTAAGCGAGAATAAATTTTCTTCTTATCAGGGAATTGGACAAGAGATAATTTTCTAAGCCCTGAGAAGTTCTCTATATTTCTTTACGGCTACTTCTGCTTTTTCAGTCCCGCTAAATTTTTTAAAAACGTTCTCGTACAGAACATCTATCAACCTTTCAACGTCCCTGCTTTTTTTCAGGTCGATGTTAAGCTCGCTGACGTGCGCTCTGAGAGTATCTGCCGCCATCTTTTTCCCGAAGATAGCTGCAAGCTCCTGGTTCATGCTGAGCTGCTTTCTAATCACGCTCTCGGCCATTTTCTCGCCAAACATTGCCGCAAGGTCTTTCCTTATGCCGTGGAGCGTGACCCTGCATCTCTCTTCTTCGCTTGACATATTAGAGGGAGGTTAAAAATTTGTACATATCTCTGAATGCAAGCATGAAGAAGATCGCAACTACGAACAGTCCTGCTTCTACCAGAAATTCAAAGGGATGGTATCCCAGAATCAAGAGAAGGTCTGCCAGCATTGCTGCGCCGAGCCCTGTCATTGCGAGAAAGAAGTACAGGTATGCCCTCAATCCGCCCTTTGTCTGTCTGTATCCAAGGTATCCGTAGTACATCGCCGCAAAACCGAATGGTGCAGAGGCTAGATTAAAAATTATCTGGATATCCATTTTCTCGACCTCCTGCGCTAGTATCTCCAGATTCGCATACTTAAAATTTATGCATAGAAATATTTATGTAATCAGCTAGTGAAGCGCAGCAATTCCGTTAGGAAGCTGGTGCGTATGCCATCTTCCTTGCGGAAGGGAACTAGACTACATAGCGGAGCTAGTGCGAAAGACTTAATACTATGTAGTAATTAAACTAGCGTCATGCCAGAGAAAATAGGTGGGTTGTTCAAGGCTCTTGAACATCCAACCAGCAGGGTATTTAAAGCTCTTTCACACCCAATCAGAGTAAAAATGGTGGAGAACCTGCATGACAACGTTGAGCTCAGTTATACAGAGCTTCTAAACCTGCTGAACATTGACGCAGGGCATTTGAATTTCCATCTAAAAATAATGGGGAAGCTAATCCAGAAAACAGAGAACGGGAATTACATACTGACAGACGAAGGCAGCGTTGCGTACCGCATGATTAATGCTGTTAAGGCGCTTGAAAAAGAAGAAGTGAAAATTATTATCCCGCAGACATCTATATTAAAAAGAGCTCTGGCTACTGCTGTGGATTTCTCGCTGTTTATCGGCTCCCCTCTGGCATTGATGCTCTTAATAAATATCTGGGTACCGCTTAATCCTCATGACGGGTTATTTCCCCTGCTGCTGACAATGTTTCTGCATGCTATCTTCTTCCTCGCTTTTGTTACCTTCATGGCAATGGAAACTTACAACGGACAGACTTTGGGAAAGCATTTAGTTGGCATCAGGGTACTAAAGGAGAGCGGAAGAAGGCTGAATTTAGTGGAAAGCACAGCGAGAAATATCCTGAAAGTCTATTTCCTGCCATTTGACCTGCTGATAGGACTGATATTCACCAGGAAAAAAGGCTATATAAGATTTGCAGATTACTATACCAAGGCAAAGGTAGTTGACATTTCGGTTAGAGTGGAGCACTTCAAGTAGGGTTGTGCAGTCTTTTGCCCAAACCACCATATATTTATATATCAAATAAAAGCGCAGGAGGTGGAGAAGTTGATGATACACGAGTACTACGTTCCTGTGATAGCATTTGTGGCGGTAGGCGTTGCATTCCCAGCAGTTAGCCTGATTCTCTCAAGACTGCTCAGACCCATTAAACCAACGCCAGAAAAGCTCTCAACCTATGAATGCGGAGAAGTTCCAATAGGCAGCGCATGGCATCAATATAACGTGCAGTACTACATGTATGCGATTTTACTGGTTATATTCGACGTGGAGGTGCTCTTCTTCTATCCCTGGGCACTTGTTTACTACGAGCTTGTCGGAGCTCTGACGGCAGGAATTATTTTTCTGGTAATAGTCTTCTTCGGCCTGCTGTACGAATGGAAGAAAGGGGTGCTGGAATGGCAGTAGTTGCGTTTCTGAACAGAGAGAAGTTCGTTAAAGAGTTCGTGGATAAGAATCCAATCGTAAAATATGCCAGGGCTAAGTCTCCATGGCTGTTCACGTTCGGTCTTGCGTGCTGCGCAATAGAGATGGCGACCGCGGGCACTTCTCGTTTTGACGGAATGGAGAGATTCGGAATGCTTGCCAGGGCAACTCCTCGTCAGGCTGACGTCATGATAGTCGCGGGCTGGGTAACTAAAAAAATGGCTCTCAGAATTAAAAGGCTGTACGAGCAGATGCCTGAGCCGAAGTACGTTATTGCGATGGGAGAATGTGCAATCTGCGGCGGCCCCTGGCACGACTCCTACAACGTAGTGGACGGAGTGGATAAAATAATTCCGGTCGATATTTACATCCCGGGCTGCCCTCCGAGACCTGAGGCACTTCTAGACGGCGTGGTAAAGCTCAGGAAGAAAATCAGGGCCGGAGAGACGAACTACGACAGGGAAATAAGAAGCGTGGAGGAGAGGTGATGACCGAACTGGATGAGCTTAAAAATAAATTTCCAGACGCTGTTATTGAGGTAAAATTACAGAGGGAGCGCAGGCTTTGGGCCGCTGTTAAAAGAGACCGCCTTCTCGAAATCTGCAAATATTTGAAGCAGGACTTCGACCATCTCTCATGCATCTCAGGAGTGGACTATGCGGACAGATTCGAGGTCGTGTATCACCTCTGGTCTTACTCGAAGAAGAAGCTGCTCTCGCTTAAGGTGCCTATTCCAAAAGACGACCCGGCTATCGACTCTGTAACAGCTATCTGGAAGGCAGCGGATTGGCATGAAAGAGAAACCTATGACATGTTCGGGGTAGTATTCGAGAAGCATCCAAACCTAACCCGCATCCTGCTTCCCGAAGACTTTGAAGGACATCCCTTCAGGAAGGACTACAAGCTGAAAGAAAGCCCATGGTTCTCAGGAAAGAGTCCCGAGGAGGGGAGTTTGTGATTCAGGAAGATTCCGATAGGAAGCTGGCGCTTGCGCGAGCAAGACCGAATTGTTTTGCGCCTACCTTCGGTAGTGCCATCTTCCCTTGTGGTATTGCGGAAGGAAGAATGATTCTGAACATTGGCCCCCAGCATCCTTCGACACATGGAGTGCTCAGATTGCAGGTCGAGTTGGAAGGAGAGCGGGTAATAAGCGTTACTCCTATAATAGGATACCTGCATCGAGGCTTTGAAAAAATTGCAGAAAACAGGAATTATATTCAGGTCATACCTCTGACAGACAGGCTTGATTACCTATCATCGATGGCAAACAACATGGTTTATGTTAAAGCTGTGGAAGAGCTGCTCGGAGTTCAAATCCCTGAAAGGGCAGAGTACATTAGAGTTATAATGCTCGAGCTGCAGCGCATAGCCAGCCATTTAGCTGCGGTCGGCTTCTACGGCAATGACTTGGGTTTAGCTTTTACTGCGATGATGTATACCTTCAGGGAGAGAGAATTAATTCTGGATTTATTCGAAAGCGTTTGCGGCGCAAGGCTTACGTACAACTATCTTCGATTTGGTGGCGTGAGAGAAGACCTGCCCGGCAATTTTAAGGAAAAAGCCAGAGAAGTCCTTGCTCGACTAAAGCCGAAGATAGACGAGTACGAGCGATTCCTGAGCGAGGACGAGATTTTTTTAATGAGAACCAAGGATATAGGCGTTCTTAATCCAGAGGATGCGATAAACATGGGAGCAACAGGACCTGTGCTCCGGGGCTCGGGAGTGAAAACAGACACTAGGATCACGGATTCCTATACGATTTATGACAAGTTCGACTGGGAGATAGTTACCGGAAAGGACGGAGACTGCTTCTCCCGCTATGCGGTATGGATAAACGAAATGAGGCAGAGCATTAAAATAGTGGAGCAAGCGTTGGATACTCTTCCAGAAGGCCCTTATCTAGCTAAAGTGCCAAAGCTGCTCAAGCCGCCGGCAGGGGAGGTGTACAGCAGAATCGAGAGCCCAAGAGGAGAGCTCTGCATGCACTTAATCAGCGACGGTGCTGCGACGAATCCATACCGCCTGAAAATAAGGAGCCCAGCCTTCTGCAACTTATCGCTTCTGCCGCACCTAGCAAAGAACGTTTTAATCGCAGATTTAATAGCCATCACAGGTTCTCTGGACCCTGTTTTCGGCGAAATCGACAGGTGAAAAAATGATGGAAAATCCGCTTGTAAAAGGAATCGTGGGCGCAGCTGTGCTAGCTGCTTTGATTTCTGCAGCACTGCTCTTTCTGATATGGCTGGAAAGAAAATTCATAGGAAGACTCCAGCACAGATACGGTCCAAACAGGGCAGGCAAATTTGGGATACTGCAAATGGTCGTCGACGGAATAAAATTGCTTACAAAAGAGGATATAATTCCTGAAAAGGCAGACAGAGCAGTTTTCACAGCAGCTCCTATCCTGGCATTTGCGATTGCATTTCTGCCGTTCGCTGCAATACCGTTCAGCGAGAGCTTGGTAGTCTCGAACATAAACATAGGAATTTTATATATTCTAGCTGTTTCTTCTCTGGCAGTAGTTCCTACTATAATGGCAGGCTGGTCGCCGAACAACAAATATAATTTGCTCGGCGGCATGCGAGCTGCAGCCATGATGATAAGCTATGAAGTACCTGCTGCTCTGGCTATAATCGGCGTCGTGATGCTCGCCGGCTCTTTGAACATGGTTGAAATCGTTAAAGCCCAGGAAAAAATCTGGTTCTTCATTCCACAGATTATAGGATTCTCTGTTTTTGTCGTCGCTGCATTCGTAGAGACTGCAAGGCTGCCCTTCGATTTGTCTGAGGCAGAGTCAGAGCTGGTGCAGGGTTGGACTACCGAATATTCCGGAATGAAGTTCGCGATGCTGCTGTTTGCCGAATACATACATTCTATTCTCGCATCTCTTTTGATAGTCATACTTTTCCTGGGAGGCTGGCACGGCCCAGTCCTGCCTCCCGCAGTGTGGCTCCTGCTAAAAACTTTTGCTGTAATGCTCCTGCTCATGTGGGTGCGGGCTACGGTGCCAAGAGTAAGAATAAACCAGCTCCTGAACATAGGCTGGAAGATACTCATACCAGCAGCCCTGCTTAACATAGCTCTCACAGGATATGCAAGACTTTTGCTGGGGTAAACCATGAGAACGAAATCTCTGATAGCAAAACCGATGCTCATAACTCTGAAGCACCTCTTCAAGAAGCCTGTTACGGTGCAGTATCCTGAGGAGAAACTCACCCTCGCAGAGCGCTACAGGGGCATGCATGCGTATGACCTGGAAAGGTGCATAGCCTGCTCCGCATGCGTTAGAATCTGCCCGAACAAGTGCATCGAGCTTCAGGTATCTATCACGCCTGAAGGAAAGAAGAAAATCGAGGCATATAATATCTACATCGGAAGGTGCATGTTCTGCGGCCTCTGCGTTGAGGCCTGCCCGCTCAAGCCAAAGGTTATTACCATGACGCAAAAGTATGAGCTTGCAGATTACGATAGACCTTCGCTCGTTTATGGAATCGAAAGACTCAGAGGAGGCAGAGAAAGTGAGCCTTGAGCTGATTGCTTTTCTGGCTATCGCCCTTATAATAATTGCAGCCTCGATTTTAGTTATAAAGGCGAGGGAAATTGTCCACAGTGCTTTATTCTTGGCTCTGACTTTTGTAGGGGTAGCTGCGCTATTCATAATGCTCGAAGCAGAGTTTCTCGCAGCAATTCAGGTTTTGATTTATGCTGGCGCGGTCGTCGTGCTGATGCTTTTTGCGATAATGCTGACCAGAAGAGAGAAGGGGCTGGATTATCTGGGCACAAAAATTACGTTGTTTAAAGGAGCTGCCTCGCTGGTTTTTCTCGCAGTAATTCTGGGCATAATACTTGCCGGAAGATGGTACCCTGCTCGGGGTATAGGAGAGGGCTCCACCCAGTTCATTGGAAAGCAGCTTTTTTCCTACTACATCCTGCATTTCGAGCTGATTGCAATACTGCTGCTGGCTGCAATAATAGGAGCGATTTACCTTGCGAGGAGGGAAGTGAAGTGATTCCTCTGGAGTATTACTTAGCTCTCTCTTCGGCAGCGTTTGGAATAGGCGCGTACGGAGTTTTGGTTTGCAGGAACGCAATTAGAGTCTTGATGTGTCTGGAGCTTATGATGAACGCTGCGAATATAAATTTAGTGGCATTTTCAAGATACCTCGGCGATGCAGCGGGGCAAATTTTCGTTACTTTTTCAATCGCAATAGCTGCGGCAGAGGCTGCCGTAGGACTTGCGATTATTCTCCTGATTTACAGGCTTTACGGAACAGTAGAAATAGGCGAGCTCAAAAATCTGAGGTGGTGAAGTTGGAGATAATATCTGTAAAACCACTGCTTGCTGTGCTCGCCTCTGCAGTCGGCGCAGCTCTAATCGTGGCATCAAGCAGAAGGCCGAACCTCAGAGAGTCCTGGACCATTGCTGCGGGCATAATTAAATTTCTAATAGTTGCATCCATGGCCTCGACAATCCTGGCGGGAAATACAGTTGCATACACGCTGTTTAAAATTCTTCCGGGCATAGAGATAAAATTCAGAGTAGACGCGCTTGGCATGGTATTCGCAACTACTTCCTCTTTTCTCTGGATTCTGACCTCGATATACTCCATAGGCTATGTGCGTTCTCTGAAGGAGCATGCGCAGACGAGATACTTTGCATGCTTTGCGATTTCCCTCTCGGCAGCGATTGGAATTGCGTTCTCTGCTAATTTGTTTACTATGCTTCTATTTTATGAAACCCTGACCGTGATTACATATCCACTCGTTGCGCACAAGGAAACGCCCGAAGCGTACGCAGCAGGATGGAAATATTTCGTTTATTTACTCGGCACTTCTGTATTTCAACTTGCTGCAATTATTTTAACCTATAACTTCGCAGGCACGCTGGAATTCTCAGAAAACGGAATTCTTGCAGGCAAGGCTTCTCCAGCGATTCTAACTGCAATATACGTTCTCTTCATCGCAGGCTACACAAAGGCAGCAATCATGCCGCTCCACTCCTGGCTTCCAACCGCAATGATAGCGCCGACGCCTGTAAGCGCTCTGCTGCATGCGGTAGCAGTTGTAAAGGCAGGAGTATTTTCGATTCTGAGAATCATATTCCATGTTTATGGCATAGACCTGATGAGCAGTTTAAATCTTGGAATTGCAACCGCTTACTTCGTTTCCTTCACAATCATCGTTGCATCCATATTCGCCCTGACTCAGGACAACTTAAAACTGAGGCTTGCGTACTCTACTGTGAGCCAGCTCTCCTATGTTATACTGGGAGCTGCCCTGCTAACGGCAAGCGGCGTGATAGGGGGAATAATGCAAATCGCAGTGCACGCGTTTGCCAAAATTACTCTATTCTTCTGCGCAGGCTCCATCTACATTGCGTCGCATAAGACGAACGTGAGCGAGCTCAGCGGAATTGGAAGGAAAATGCCTTTCACGATGCTTGCATTTGCGGTAGGAGCTATTTCTATGATAGGCGCGCCTCCAGCAGCCGGATTTATAAGCAAGTGGTATCTCGTCTTGGGCAGCATAGAGGCAGGAGAGGTTGCCCTGCTCTTTGTTCTCCTTGCAAGCTCGATACTAAACGCAGCATACTTTTTGCCCGTCGTTTATAAAGCGTTTTTCGAGGCTCCGAAGGAAGAATTTAACGGCGGAGAAATAAAAGAAGCGCCCGTATTCGTTGTAGTGCCCTTAGTATTAACCGCAATAGCGTCAGTAATGCTCTGCTTATACCCGGATTATTTCCTAGACCTTGCTAAAGAGGTAATAAGATGAGCATAATGCAGAAAGTTGTGGAATACTTAGAAAATCCTGAGAACATAAAAAAGCTCAGAAAGTTGCTTTATATCAGCCTTGCTTTGGCAGTTGCAATAGATTTGTTTGTTCACCGCGAGCGTGTTGTTTTTCTCTGGGACAAGCTTCCAGGGTTCAGCGCGGTATACGGATTAATCTCCTGCATTCTTATTATCCTCGTATCCAAAGCGCTCGGTCACAAATGGCTCATGAAGAGGGAGGACTACTATGATTAATTTACCTCCTGCAGTGATATTTATTCTCGGAGCTTTTTTAATTCCCTTTCTAAAGGGGCGGGCAAAGCAAGCATACTTGCTCTTAATCCCTGTGATAGCATTTGCATGCCTTCTTTACATGCAGGAAGGGATGCACTTCATTTACAAATTTTTAGACTATAACCTGATTTTTGCCAGAGTAGACAGGCTTAGCATGGTTTTTGGGTATGTGTTTGTAATAATGGGTTTTGCAGGCATACTTTATGCGCTTCACGTTAAAAATGACGGAGAGCACATGGCTTCCTTTTTCTATATCGGAAGCTCGCTCGGCGCTGTGTTTGCAGGAGATTTATTCACGCTGTTTGTATTCTGGGAAATCATGGCCTTTTCTTCAGTATTTCTCATCTGGTATCAAAAAGATAATGCCGCACTCAACGCCGGGTTTAGATACCTCATGGTTCACATATTCGGCGGGCTATGTTTGCTGGGCGGAATTGTTCTGCACGCCGTTAGCACAGGCTCTATAGAGTTCAGTCTCATAGAATACGGCAGTTTAGCTTCTCACCTGATATTAATTGGCTTCATACTCAACGCTGCTGTGCCGCCTCTCTCTGCATGGCTCTCTGATTCATATCCGGAGGCAACTGTTACAGGAGCAGTATTTTTAACTGCTTATACCACTAAAACTGCTGTTTATGTTCTTGCGAGGGCATTTCCAGGGGTTGAGATATTAGTCTGGCTGGGAGCGGTAATGGCAGTATACGGCGTTATTTATGCTGTCCTTGAAAATGACATCAGGAGGTTGCTCGCATACCACATAATCAGCCAGGTAGGCTACATGGTAGCCGGCGTCGGGATTGGAACCACGCTTGCGATAAACGGCTCCTCTGCGCACGCCTTTTCCCATATTCTGTATAAAGCTCTGCTCTTCATGGGTGCAGGTGCAGTAATACACATGACTGGAAGAAGGAAACTCACGGAGTTGGGCGGCGTATACAAGACCATGCCCATAACTTTAGTTCTCTACATGGTCGGAGGATTTTCTATCTCGGCAGTTCCGCTCTTCAGCGGCTTTGTGAGCAAGTCCATGGTCGTCGCAGCCTCTGCTGAGTCTCATC
>JACRDW010000123.1 GCA_016212785.1 Methanobacteriota archaeon
TGCCGAGCTCTACTCTTACGTAAGTGACCTTGCTGCTTTCGATTGTAAGTTTGACTTTTTTTATTCCTGCCAGAGTTTCTATCGAGACTTCTTTTTTTCTAACAATAGCGAAGCTAGTGCGCAAGTCTTGCGCTCTTGCTCACGCAAGTGAGGAACGCAGCACTCGCTTCGAAGAAGCGAACACATGAGAGTCGCTCATGCCCTCGTTCCTGCGGAACGAATGCAGCGAGCGAAGTGCTGAGAGGTGGATTCAAAATGGCTGAACTAATCGAAGGCGTTAATCCAACTAGGATGGAGCTCTTAAAGCTAAAAACAAAACTTACACTGGCTGTCAAGGGTCATCGTCTTCTTAAGCAGAAGAGGGATGCTCTTATAATGGAGTTCTTCAATATTCTGGAAGAAGTGAAAGAAAAGAGGAAAAAAACTGAGGAAGAGCTTGCCAAGGCATTTAAATCGCTGATTCTTGCAGAAGCTACTCTCGGTGCTATTAAAGTCTCGGATGCTGCAATGGCTGTTGCGGCAACCAACGGATTGGATGTAGAATCCAGAAACATAATGGGGGTTAAAGTGCCAGTTTTAAATCTAGGCGAGACTAAAAGGAGTCTGCTGGAGAGGGGGTACGGTTTAGTAGATACGTCTTCGCAGCTTGACGACGCGGCAGGCAAATTTGAGGAAGCTTTAAAAACAGTTGCACAGCTTGCAGAGACAGAAAAGTCTGTCAGACTACTCGCAGAAGAAATAGAAAGCACCAAGCGCAGGGTAAATGCGCTTGAAAGCACGCTTATACCTCGACTGAGCAGCACAGTACGATATATAAGACTGCGCCTAGACGAGATGGAGCGGGAGAACTTCTTCAAGCTGAAGCGAATCAAAGCAATAATGGAAGCTGCTGAAGCCTGAGAAATATAAATCCAGTGTAGGCGATATTTATATCATGCAGGACCGAACCTCGCACATAATTTCAAAGCAACTTGAGATGCTCAACAGACATCTCGCAGTTGCAAAGAGAGATTTAGAGAGCCTGCTGAAGGAAGAAAAGCCGAGGATAGCCCTGCGAGATGGAAGTACTCATTCCTTCAGAAAAGAAGAACTGGAAAAAATAAGCAGAATTTTGCCTCGGGAACTGCACCCGAGACTTATGCTTCCAATTTACATAGAACTCTCTGATAAATACGGGAAAGGTACCGCGCGGATAAGCGGTAGCTCGGAATGCAAGGTTGTTGCGCATGTTCTCGGCAGGGAAGCGCCGGGCGACGAGTTCTTCGTTTACAGGCCTGAGCTGAAAAAGCTCAGGAAAGAGCTCCCCACAACGACGCAGTACATGTTTACACTCGCTTTGAATTATTCGGGTGGAATATGAAGGAAAAATTCATTGCCACGCTTGTTGACATAAAATACGTGCACGAAGTACCAGAAGGGCTGATGCCCTACGTGAACTTCAAGGCAGAAATCGAGAGGCGGAAAATAAATGGCAGCGAGAGGGTTGCGATTTTTAACATTGCCTCAACGACCAGCTATATAGCTGTTTTTCTGGATGCAGAGAAAACTCTCGAAGACGTGGAAAGAGAAATAAAAGAGCAGGCGTTTGCAGAGCTGAGTTCCGACAGCAGGAAGATTGTTGCGAGAGCAAGAAGCCGACATAGAAGCGTTAAAGAAAATAAAGAAGCTGAGGTAAGCCAATGGCAATAAAATTTAACAAAAACTGGTCCAGCCGAATGGAATGGAGCGAGTGGCAGGCTTCGTGGAATGGAAGAAAAGACAAAGAGAGCTATTGCTAATCTCACGTTATTTCAAATACTGCCTTTTTCTTCCCCTCAGGATAGAGGAGAACTTCGTTGCCAGCACGTACATCCAAAAATCTAGCAATCTTTGCAGGAATTCTTACTACTAACGAATTTCCTGACTTCACAACCTTTAATTTCTCTGCAAGTCCCCATATCCCGAGCTCTTTTGCTTTGTGTTCGATTTTTTCCATTGCTTCTTCGTCTATAAAAGACTCGCCGCATTTATTACAGATTTCTGCTGGAAATTTTCCTAAAGCTACTCCAAACATCTCCTCTTCCACTTCTCCCTTCCTTAGGTTGCCTTTTTCACATATCGGACATTTCATTTCTATCACCATCTTGGCTATATGGTAATAACATAAATTTTCTCTCCAGCTTTCCTGTACACCACTTCGAAGTAGGAGTAGGCAGACACGATTTTCCTGCCTTGAAGGCGCCTTGCACCTTTATTAATTGCATTTTTGACTTCTTCATGGGAAATCCCTCTTTCTATCATTCTGAATCTTGCATGTTTACTGTATTTTATCTTTAACATGTAACGTGTGTATTATTTTTTATACATAAAATACTTTTCGCTGAGGCGTGTAGATTTAGAATATCTGCGCAGGGACTATCAATACTTAGAAGGAAAAACACTACTCCGGCCTCTCCATCAACCCGCTCTTCTTCAGAATTTTTCCTTCGGGGGAGTGGGGAGTTCTAAAAACTTCGTCGCTTCCTTTTTCGATTTCTCTTACTTCGTCGGCGAGTTTTGAGGCAGTCCTCAGCATTTCGTGAGCAGAGGCGACGAGCGGCACGTACTTCTCTTTCTCCTTAACCGCAAAGCAGCCTTTTACATTCAGCTCCCCAATTTTTTCAGCTATTTCGTATGCTGCCAGCGCTTTTGCTCTTGCGTATGGATTTTTTATTCCCGAGCGCTCTACAGCGGTGCTGCTGTCCACAATAACTCTCGGCAGGTACTCTTTTTTTGTTTTTATTCCGTCGATAGTCTTGTCGATTTCTTCCTGCAAGACTCTGAAAGCGCCGGTAACTGCGAGTATTTTAAGCATTTCTGCGTTGAAGAGTGCCATTTCCGTAGGGTCTAAAAATTCTCTCCTTGCGCCTATCATGGAGTCGCCTTTAATGAAGATATACCCCAGACCTGCCTTTTCAAGCTTGTCCTTTATCTTTACTCCGGGCGCGTCTCCAATCACTACTGCTCTCCTGCCCTTCAATTTTTCAATTGCCCTGCCCGGGCCTGGAGCTGAAGGATTCGGGGTTGAATAAAGAATCAGCTCGGGTTTGAATTCGAATATTTTTTCAATAACGCTTTCGCAGTCTTCAGGGCTCATTTTCGCCCCGCTTGTAACTACTCTGACCTCTATATCAGTTCTATCAGCTCTTTCATCCAGTAACAGCTCCAAAACCAGGGAGGAAGCTATATTTCCTGTTTTAATGACTCCGATTCTCACCATGCTTGGTAGTTATCCCCACATATTAATAAATGTTCTGCTTTTAGTTTTGAATTTCGAAAAATTAAATTTTTAAGCATGGAGCGGGACGTTAAAGGGGGTGTATAAAATGATGGTAAGGATAAAGGTAAGCGACTTAATTACAATACTCACCGAGGTCTCCAAGAAGAAGAGGATGGATGTGTACCTCAAGTACGGCTTTCAAATTCCTGAAAGCGATATAGATTTAAGAATGCTATAAAATACCCTACTCCAAACAAAAGGGCTTCGATTTTAAAACCCCACTTGATTGTCCACCTCCTCCTTCCACCATCCTCTAACCCTTCAATACCCGCTTTCAAATGGTTCAATGCCGAGTTTTTCTATGAATTCCTTCGGCGTGAGTACAGGTATTCGCGTCTTTGCCTTTTTGAAGTCTCTATCGTAAGAAACAACGCACTCGACTCTCGAAATCTCAGCAGATGCAAGATGCGGCAGGTCTTTTTCTTTTATTTTCCCTCGCAGCTTGTTGATATGACTCTTGATGCGTCTTTGTTCTACGATTTCAATGTTGGGGAGACTTTTCAAAAACATGTCGGCATGGTAGGCGGCATCTTTTCCATGCTCGGATTTCAGGTATTCGATGAATTCAAGCCTTATTTCCGCGGAAATGACGACCTCTATCTCACCGTCAATCGCCATCTCAATTATGATATTCGAATTTGACTTGGGGTGCTCTATAGAAAAAATAAAGACATTAGTATCGAGAAGCACTCTGCGCATAGAGCTTCTTCCTTCTTGCCCATATCTCGTCGCTTATTCTTTCCAGTTTTTCCATCGCTTCCTCTGGACTCTTTTCTCTGACCATGGATTGAAGCTCCCTTATGTGGTATCTCGCCCCTTTCGAAATAAGTCCGTGCTCTTCGCCTATTCTTCTAATGCCCGACCTTATGACTTCTGACTTGCTGCCGTAAACGCCTGTGCCCACGAGGGTATCAACTATGTCCTTCAGCTTCCCTTTCAACCTTACCGGAACAACTTCAGTCATGTATTATTTTGTATTCGTTTTGATATATAAATGTTAACGATATAAATGCCGAAAAACTTCAATTTTAACCTGCCCCTCACCTGCCTACCTCCTTCCACCATTCTAACCCTCAACGCCGCGCATAAAATTCTGTGGGGCAACCTTTTTTATCTGCCAGAGCAACTGTTATAAATGGGAAAATGAATTTAACGTCGCACGGGGTTGAGCGCGGTCTCCATTACACCGGCACGCAGGTCAATTACTACTTCATCTGCAAGAAGAAGCTGTGGCTGTTTTCCCACAACCTTGAGATGGAGCACAGCTCTGACCTCGTGCTGCTGGGAAAGCTCCTGCACGAAGGCAGCTATGCAAGGAAATTCAGGGAGATAATGATCGAGAACATAAAAATCGACTTTGTAGAGAAAGGCTGCGAGATACATGAGGTAAAGAAATCAAGGAGGATAGAGAAGGCACACGTCTACCAGCTGCTCTATTACCTGTACTACTTGAAAAAATTTGAAATTCCTGCAAGAGGTATTATAAATTACCCGTTATTAAGAAAGACTGTAGAGGTTGAGCTGACAGAAGAAAAAGAGAGGGAAATGGAAGAGATTCTGAGCGAGATAGGGCAGATACTTTCTCAGGGAAATCCTCCGTCAGTGGAAAAAAAATCCTACTGCAAAAAATGCAGCTACTACGAGCTTTGCTGGAGCTGAGCATATGGAGAAAAACTACTACATCCTTCAGAGCGGAAGGCTGAAGAGAGAGGAGAATACTGTTTACTTCGAGAACAAAGAAGGGAAGAGAGCAATTCCTGTAAACGACATAAATGCAATCTATGCCTTTGGAGAGCTGGACATTAACACGAAGCTGCTCGTTTTTCTTTCGCAGAATAAAATTCCTGTGCACTTTTTCAATTACTAGGGGTATTACTCCGGCACTTACTATCCAAGAGAATATCTCAATTCGGGTTTTCTTCTGGTAAAGCAGGTGGAGCACTACCTCGATGGGAATAAGAGGCTTGAAATTGCGAAGGAAATTGTAAGGTCTGCATGCCACAACATTTTGAAGAATTTGCTACACTACAAAAAGCAGGAGAAGGATGTCGAGGACAAAATAGAGGAGATTAAAAAACTGCAGGAGAGGATTGAGACCGCAAGGAATGTGCCAGAGGTTATGGGCATCGAGGGGAACGTGAGAGATGTTTACTATCAGAGCTTTAATGATTTTCTGAGGAAGGGCTTCGAATTTGAAAAGCGCGTGAAGAGACCGCCTGACAATATGATAAACTGCTTGATTTCTTTTGGGAATTCCCTTGCTTATACCACCACGCTTACAGAAATTTACCGCACACAGCTTAACCCCACAATCAGCTATCTTCACGAGCCCGGGGAGAGGAGATTCTCCCTGAGCCTAGATATAAGCGAGATATTCAAGCCGATAATCGTGGACAGGGTAATCTTCAATCTTATTAACAACAGGATAATCAAGCCTGAGCATTTTCTGGAGGAGTTGAATTTCTGCTATCTCAATGACGATGGCAGGCGGATATTTCTTTCGGAATACGATGAGAAATTAAAAACAACGATTATGCACAAGGGGTTAGAAAGGAATGTCTCGTATCAGAGACTGATACGCCTGGATTGCTATAGGCTGATAAAGCACCTCACAGGAGAGAAGAAATACGAAGGCTTCAGGGCATGGTGGTAGAATTGTACGTCGTAGTTGTTTATGATGTTGCCGTGGAGAGAGTTAACAAAGTTAGAGGATTTCTAAAGCAGTACTTAAACTGGGTACAGAATTCCGCTTTCGAAGGCGAGATAAGTGAGGGTACTTTTGCAGAAGTCAAAATCGGTCTTAAAGAAATCATAGACGAGAGTCAGGATTCGATTATATTTTTCACGGCAATGAGCCAGAAATGGCTCAAGAAAGAGGTTTTGGGTATAGAGAAAAGCGAGATTTCAAGCATAATTTGACCAGCACCACAAAGTCAGCATTTATAAATAACGCACACAACTGAAGGTTGACTTTTCTACCCTTCGAAAAGCAGATATATACGAACTTATCTAAGCAAAATAAGCCATTTTCCGGCGGGGGTTTGAATAGGACTAGTGTAGTATTGAAATGGATAAACTGTCAGTCACAGGAGATTATACAGCGTATCCCTCTGCCTTGGAATTCTCCCTGCTTCGATTATCATTCTTTCAATTTCTTTTTTGTCGAGCATGCTCGTGCTCAAGCCTGCACTGCTGGAGATGTTTTCTTCCATGAGCGTTCCTCCCAGGTCGTTTGCTCCGAAGTTAAGCATGACCTGGGCGAGCTTTCTTCCAAGCTTTATCCAGGAGGCCTGGATATTCCTGAAGTTGTCCAGAAAAATTCTTGAAACCGCATAAACTTTCACATCCTCTATTCCTGTTGCACCGCCCCTGCTTTTTCCAGAGAGATACAGCTGGGTATTAAAATGGACAAAAGACAAGGGAACAAATTCACTAAAACCTTTTGTGCTGTCCTGAATTTCTCTCAGGGCTGCAAGGTGCTTCACCTGCTCTCCGGCGCTCTCCACGTGTCCGTATAGCATCGTCGCAGTTGTAGGTATCCCCAGCTCGTGGGCTTCCTTTACAATTCTGATCCACTCTCTGCTTTTGAGCTTTTTCGGGCAGATTGTGCTTCTAATGTCGTCGTCTAAAATTTCTGCTGCAGTGCCGGGCATCGAATCAAGACCGCTTTCCTTCAAGTACTTCAGAGCATCCTTTGTGCCCATGCCGTTCTTCTCGGCAGCATAGCTTATCTCCATCGGCGAAAAGGCATGGATGTGAAGCTCTGTCTCCTCTTTTATCACTTTCAGCAAATCTGAGTAGTATTCTGCATCTAAATCCGGGTGCAGACCGCCCTGAATGCAAATCTCGGTTGCTCCTAATTTTTTTGCTTCCCTGCTTTTCTCCACAATTTGCTCGATGCCGAGAAGATAAGCATCTGCATCACTTTTGTTTCTCCTGAAAGCGCAGAATTTGCAGCTGCCTATGCATACGTTTGTAAAGTTTATGTTCCTGTTTATCACGTAAGTTACAACGTCGCCAGCGCTGCGCTTTCTCAGCTTATCGGCCGTGACTGCGAGGGCAAAGAGCTCGTCGCTGCTCGAGTTCATCAGTTTTAACGCTTCTTTTTCAGTTATCCTTTTTTCCCAGGCTTTCTGAAGTATTTCTTCAATCTCGGGTCTTATTTGCAGGTTCATGTTTTTACCAGACCGTCTTCATCTATGTAACTCTTGATCAGCTCCTCCAGTTTTTTGGAGTACCAGTCTTTCTTTATGAACTCAGGATAGATTGGCAAGCGCTCCCTGAGACTCAGCCCAAGCGTCTCGGTTAGGATTTTCATCTTTTCGATTTTCGGCCAGTCCGCCTCTGGATTTATGTAGTCTTTGGTTATCGGCGATACGCCCCCCAAATCATTTGCGCCAGAGGATAAAAATATTTGCCAGGTATCTGGATTTAGATTAGGCGGCACCTGAATATTCATGTTCGGCAGAATTTGCCTTGCAGCTCTAACAACTGTAAGCATTTTATGCAAAGAAGGCTCTGCGCTGTCCTGCATTGGAGTATTTTTTTTCGGCTTGAAGTTCTGGATTATTATCTCCTGGATGTGCCCATATCTGTCATTTATTTCCTTTATTTTTCGGAGAGAGTAGAGGATTTCCTCGTTGGTTTCTCCAATTCCCACCAGTATGCCGGTTGTAAATGGAATTTTTAATTTGCCTGCGTTCTCGATTACTTTCAGCCTGAGTTTTGGACGCTTTCCCGGAGAGTGCTCGTGGGGCATTCCTTTTTTGCACAGCCTCTCGCTTGCGTTCTCAAGCATTAGACCCAGCGAGGCATTTACCTCGCTGAGCATCTTCATTTCCTGTTTTTCGATAACGCCTGCATTTGAATGCGGCAGGAGCCCGTGTTTCAATGCATCTTCGCAAAGCTCGTATAGGTATTCCAGGACAGACGAATATCGCCACCCCCTCAGCTGCCTCCTTACTTTTTCGTTGCTCTCTGGCATCTCTCCGAAGGTGAATAAAGCCTCTTTGCATCCTTTTTTTTTGCCCTCCCTGAATATCTTCTGCACTTCCGCTCTATCCATTATTCTCGGGTCATCGCTCCTGAAGCCGCAGTAGGCGCAGCGGTTGCGGCAGGCGTTGGTCAGGGGGATGAAAACATTTTTTGAAAATGTTATGATTTTCACGCTGGAGTATTAAACGGTAGAAACTAATATATATTTCCACGAAGAATGCGGGTGATGACGAGCCCTTTTGTCAGCACTTCGCAATCAAGCTTTTCACACGGGCGAGTACGGATGATTGCTTGTGCCGACACCCACTTGCGTTAGCAAGACCGCAAGCTTTCGCAAGAAAGAATGGCGGACATGCCAGCTTCCTAACGGAAATCTTGCGCACTACCTTGCGGTATTGCGTTAGCAGTGGTATAACGTGGGTCAAGACACGAGGTCTTAAAACGTAGAAAATTTGCATTCGTTCCGTAGGAACGAGGGCGTGAGCGTCACTCATGCTCTCGCTTCTTCGAAGCGAATGCTTCGCAAATTTTCAGACGTTTAAAAACGAGCGGATTAAAAAATGATAGTAACAAAACGTAAGCCGATGGAGGAGCTGGAGGAGATAATCAAACCTTATAAAAAAGTAGCGATAATCGGGTGCGGGGGCTGCGCAACGGTTTACGAGACCGGCGGCAGGAAGCAGGTCAACGAGCTTGCAGAAAAACTGAGCGGCGTTGTTATTTCCGGAGTAATACCGCGCCTCTGCTCGATAGAAATGGTCAAAACCAAGATGCCGAAGGAGATCGAAGAGGTGGAGGCAATAGTAGTTCTGTCCTGCGGAATCGGGGTTCAAACGGTCGCTGAAGTTTTGCCAGAAAAAGTTGCAATACCCGGCTTGGATACCTTCTTCATGGGTCGAAGGGAGGACAACTTTTTCATAGAATACTGCCTCGGCTGCGGAAGCTGCATACTGCACACAACGGGCGGGATATGTCCAATCGCTCGCTGTCCGAAGAGCATGCTCAACGGACCCTGCGGCGGAGTTTATAACGGCAAGTGCGAGACTGACAGAACCAGAGACTGCGCCTGGATGCTCATATACCGCAAGTTAAGCTCCACAGGAAAGCTCGGCGGCATGAGAGGTATTGCTGCGCCAAAAAACTTTATAAAAGCAGCGCATACGAGAAAGCTTGCAGTCGAGGAGAGAGCATGAGCTTCAGCAATCTAATGCGCTCTCTTGAATCTAAAAAATTCACAATCACGGGAGAGATTGACCCGCCGAAGGGAGCCGACAGAGAAGCCGTGATTCGCCAGGCAAGGCTGCTGAAAGACCACGTTGCTGCTGCAAATGTTACAGACAACCCGCTCGGAATAATGTTCATGGGAGGTCTGGCGTGCTGCGCAATAATGCAGAACGAAGTAGGATTGGAGGCAGTTTATCAGGTAACGTGTCGAGATAGAAACAGAATTGCGCTCCAGAGCGACGTTCTGGGCGCAGCTGCACTCGGAATACGCAACGTTCTCGCCCTCACTGGAGACCATCCAAGCCTGGGCGACCATCCGCAGGCAAAGCCTGTTTTTGATTTAGACTCCGTGCAGCTGACTGCGATGCTCAGAAAGATGGTGGACGAGAAAACAGATTTGGCCGGCAATAAGCTAAACGTTGCACCGCAACTGCACATCGGAGTTGCGCTCAGTCCCGGCTTATCGCCGCTCGAGCCTGAAATAATAAAGCTCGAGAAGAAAATAAAAGCTGGAGCAGAATTTGCGCAGACGCAGGTGGTTTACGATGCGAATGTTATGGAAAAGCTCAGAGAAGCGATTGCCCATCTGGATATTCCTGTGCTCGTTGGAATAGCTCCATTGAAATCGCTCGGCATGGCCAAGTTCATGGCAAAGAATGTTCCTGGCGTTACGATTCCTGAGCAAATGATGAAAAGGCTGGAAAGCTCGAAGAATATAAAAGAAACGACCATAGATATTACCGCAGACCTGCTCCGGAATATAAAGGAAATCGGATTCGCAGGAGCGCACATAATGCCGGTGGGCATGGACGAAGCGGTTGGGGAAATAATAAAGCGCTCCGGAGTGCGAGGATAAATGCGTGTTTTTGTCTTGCTCCCTGTCAAGCTTTCGGGAGCCAAGACGAGGCTTTCGAACATTTTTTCAGGGGAAGATAGAGCAGAACTAGCGTTCTGCATGCTCGAAGACGTGCTCGACTCGCTAAAAGGCTTGGAAGTTGTTGTCATAAGTCCTGACGACCTAAGAAAAAAGCTTGATTATGACTTTCATTTTATTCATGAAAAAAAGAAGAGGGGTTTGAACAGCGCAGTAGAGCAGGCGAACAGCTATGCGATTGACAGCGGCGCAGACGCAACGCTTTTCGTTCCTGCCGATACCCCGCTGATAAAAAAAAGTCATGTGAAAGAAATTCTGAGGCTTGGAAAAAAACATAAGCTGATAATCTCTCCTTCCAGAAGGGGCGGCACTGGAATACTGTTCAGAAGACCTCCAGACATAATAAGAGGAAGATTCACAAACACGAGTTTTGAAGACCACAGAAAAGAGGCAGCGCTGCAGGGAGTTAAAATGCATGTGTATGATTCATTCTCTCTATCTTTGGATATTGATGCTCCTGAAGACGTTCAAGAATTTTTACTGCACGGTAAAGGAACTAAAACTTACGAATTTCTGATTTCTCGTTATCCTTTCCAACTCCCCCCACACAAAAATATATAACATCCAATTTATAATTTCCGAACATGACATCAAAAAGTGAGATTTCTAAAGTAGTAGAGAAGTACGGCAGGGATATAACTATCGGAGTTCTGGGCAGCCACTCTGCGCTGGAGATTGCGCACGGAGCGAAGCAGGAGGGCTGCAAGACCCTCGTTGTCTGCCAGAAGGAAAGGGAAAAGACCTATACGAAGTATTACAAAAACTTGTTTGACTACCAGCTCGTTTTAGAGAAATTCGCAGACATGGTTAAAGAAGAAGTGCAGAAAAAGATGCGCTCGCTGAACACTATTTTCGTTCCAAGCCGCTCTTTTTCAGTATATGTAGGCTATGAAAACATAGAAAATAAACTGCTTATACCTCTGCTCGGCAACCGCTTCATGCTGCGCTGCGAGGAGCGAAACGAAGCAAAGAATCAGTACTATCTGCTCAGGAAGGCAGGAATAAAAATGCCGAAGACTTTCAAGTTTCCTGACGAGATAGACCGCCTAGTAATAGTAAAAGTTCTTGAAAAAAAGCGCAAGTTAGAGCGTGCCTTCTTTTACGCATCCTCGCCAGAGGAATTTAAGGAGAAGGCAAACGAAAGAATAAAAAAAGGAATAATCGATGAGAAAGATTTAGAGAAGGCGGTCATCGAAGAGTATGTGCTCGGAGCTAAATTCAATGCAAATTTTTTCTGGTCCCCGCTGACGGAAGAGCTGGACCTGCTGGGCTTCGACAGAAGAATTCAAACGGATCTGGACGGCGTTCTCGATTTACCTGCAAGCGAGCAGCTTGAGCTGCGTATAGGAGCTCAAAACATAGAAATCGGTCACTACGGCGCAACCATGCGCGAGTCGCAGCTCGAGAAAATTTTCGAAGCAGGCGAAAGGTTTGTGGAAGTCTGCAAAAGGGAGTTTCCTCCTGGAATGATAGGCTTGTTCGCTCTCCAGGGCGCAGTCGACAAAAACCTTGAATTTTATGTCTTTGATGTTTCGCCTCGAATTCCAGGCTGTCCCTGCGTTGAGCCTACTTCGCCGTACATGAAGTACAAGTATTTGAAGGAAGTTGGTCCTGGAAGAAGGGTTGCGATGGAGATAAAAGAGGCGAAGAAGAAGCGCAGACTGAAAGACATCGTTACGTAATTCTATACGACCCTGCTCGCTGCCTTTCTGAGCCTGTTCATTATCGCAAGTCCGATTCCCTTTTCTTCAAAGCTTTCTGAAATTATTACATCTACGCCGCTCTCATCGAGTTTTCTTAAAGCGCTGAATAAATTCCTCGCAACCTCTCGCAGGTTCTTTCTGCTTCCCACGACCTCGACTGCGCCGGTGTACCGCATTGCCGTTTCTTTTGTAGCCAGAATTCCGATTTTTTTTCCTCGCAGCGTGCCCGCAATCTCCGGAATCTTTGCAGAATCGCCAACCAGAATCAGCTCTGCCCTCGGGGCATAGTGGCGGTATTTCATGCCCGGAGAGCGCGGCTTTTCTTTTCCTTTTTTCCTGTACAGCACAACCCTGCCTATGACGTTCTGAAGTTCTTCTAATGCAACGCCGCCAGGTCTCAGAATCGTGGGCATCCTGACAGTCATATCCAGCACCGTCGATTCAAGCCCAATATCCACAGCCCCGCCGTCTATTACTGCATCGATTTTTCCATTCAAATCCTGCATTACGTGCTTCGCGCTTGTCGGGCTCGGTCTGCCAGAGATATTTGCGCTCGGCGCAGCTATCGGCACTCCAGATGCAGAGATTAGCTCAAGCGCAATTCTATTGCGAGGCATTCTTATTGCAACTGTATCTAAACCTGCGGTTGCCGCCTTCGGCACCGCTCTCGACTTCTTCAAAACCAGAGTTAAAGGACCCGGCCAGAACCTCTCAGCCAGAATTTTTGCTTTTTTCGGAATTCGCCGAGCAAGTTTTTCGAGCTCTTCTTTTTTTGCGATGTGCACTATCACGGGATTGTCGAGAGGTCTGCCCTTTGCGCTGAAGATTTTCCTGACCGCTCCTGCGTCTAACGCATTCGCCCCCAGTCCGTATACAGTCTCGGTCGGAAATGCGACGAGGCCGCCCCTTCTTATAATTTCTGCCGCAGTCTGGATTTTCCTCTTGCTCGGTCTTCGCGGATTTACTTTCAGTGAGATTGTTTTCATTTTAAATCGCGTACAACTTCAACCTTCCATTGTTTGTTGACCCAGAGACCCGCTATGCGAACCGGCAGTCCCCAGGACGCAACAACTTCTGTGCACTTTTTAATCTGCTCCAAATGCTCTTCCTGCGAAACAGGGTTGCCTGCGCAGTCGTAATGGCCGGCAACTGCAATCGCACAGGAATTGTGAGCCTTTATAGAAATCATCACCTTTTGCCTGATTGACTCAACTCTCTCGTCTTGTCCTAACAGTGCTTTATCAGGTCCCGGCTCGGTGATTGTATCCACGTAATCTACGCCAAAGTTTTTTTTCATCCACTCGGCTACAGGACCCTGAACACGCCCGTCTATGCAACTAATAGCTGTTGCGAATTTTCCTTTTTCCATGATCGATGCCTCCTTTTAAATCCAGATTTCAACCTCGAGCTCCTCTCCCTCCAGCTTTGTGGAAGTTATTCTGGATTTCGCAGGTATTTGAAATAATTTGAAATACATCTTGTCGCCGGCATATGCTCTTATTTCTATCGAATCTCTCATCATGCGCAGCGATACGTCGCTTTTCGATTTTACTCCTGGAAGCTGCATCTTCAGAAGTACGGTGCTGCCTTCTCTGCGCACCTCGCTTTTCGGCTCCTCTACTTTTTCAAATTTCCTTCTGAACGCTGCCTCCCTGATTTTTATCTTTGTCTCTTCGAGCACGCTTCGCAGGATGAGAAGCAAAATTAAAAGCCCGAGAATAAGAAACAGCAATCTGTAGAGCATCACTTTCCCTTCTTTATTTCCTCCAGCATCTCCCTGAGTTTCTCCAGCTCCGCCCTGGCTTTCTCATACTGCTTCAGCGCCTCGTCGATTGCAGGCTTTTTTTCTGCGGTTGGTGCGGGTTTTACTTCTTCCGGCCTGCCGAATATCACCGAAAGAGATTTTTCCAGCGTTTCCTGCATCGTAAGCCTTTCCCCGAAGGCGATTATGACTCTCTTCAACTCGGGCATGGCATCTTTCTGCTCAGCTCTGAGATAGATGGGCTCCACATAGAGCAGGGAATCCTCGATTGGGATAGCCAAAAGATTTCCTCTTATCACCCTCGTGCCGGCCTGGCTCCAGAGCGTAAATAGCTGCGAGATGTCCGGGTCCTGGTCTATCCTCGCCTCGATTTGGATAGGACCGTAAACCAGCTTGTCCTTCGGAAACATGTAGACGATTTTCTCCCCATAATGCTGCTGGTCGCTTCTTGCAGCTAGCCACGCTATCATATTGCTCTTTGCCCTCGGCGTGAATGGAAGCAGGAGTATGAATTCCTCTTTCTTCTCGCCCGGCAGCTTGGTTATCAGGTAGTAGGGCTCCATTTTTATCCTATTGCCCTCGTACAGCTCCTCGGGCACTTCCCAGACGTCTTCCTGGCTATAAAAAACCCTCGCATCCTTCATGTGGTATTTAGAATACTTTGCAACCTGAATAGAAAACAAATCTTCAGGATAGCGTACGTGCTCCTTAAGATTCGAAGGCATTTCTGAAAAGGATTTGAACAGTCCTGGAAAAATTTTCATATAAACTTTTATAAGCGGGTCCCTTTCGTCAACGACATAAAAACTTGCCTTGCCGTCATATGCGTCAATGATTACCTTGACCGAATTTCTTATGTAGTTTATTTTCTCATGCTGCTCGGAGTATGGGTATTTGTCTGAAATAGTATATGCATCCTGAATCCAGAACAGCCTCCCGTCAGAAGTAACGACGTAGGGGTCTTCGTCATAGCGCAGGAACGGCGCTATGTTGTTTACTCTCTCTTTGATGTTGCGGTAGAAAATTATCCTGCTCTCGGACGTAATTGAGTCGCTCACAAAGAGCTTTAATGTCGAGAACCTCGCAGCCATCGCAGCTCTTCTGGTTAGAGATGAAAGCTCTATGCCTCCCCTGCCTTGGTAAGTAGTATAAACGTTATCATCACCCCTGGGATAGTCGAACTCCGCTGTTTTTGTTTTAACGAGCGCGTAATTTTCGGTCAGCTCCCCGAAGTATATCTCTGGTCTGGCTATTTCAAAGAATTCGGATTTCGGGGGTACGTCTTTTATGTAGAGCACCGGCAGACCTTCCTCTGAAACCTCTCTCACAGGGCTCATCGCAACACCATATCCATGGGTAAAAACGAGGTGCTCGTTTACCCAGGTCCGCCCAGGGAGCAGCCTGACGTTTATCTCTCTACCCGAGAGCATGACCTGCCTGTACTCACCGTTAATTGAGTAGCGGTCGATATCAAGGTCGCTGAAATCATAGTAAGTCCTTATCAGCTGCATCTGCTCATAGGTTCTTTTGAGCGGCTTCCAGTCCCATAAACGAATGTTATCTATGGTCTGCCTGTTCCTGTTTATGTCCTCGGCAGTTAAGTTGTAATTTGCCGGAAATTCGACCTCTCTTATTGCATCTAGACCATACGCAGCTCTCGTAAATTTTATGTTGTACTCCAGGTATGGTTTTTCCAAGTTGTATTCGTCGGGTAAAACTTTGTACTGCTGCACCACGCCCTGAGCAAAGCTGCTCAGAATGCTCAGTACAACGACGAGCGCAACACCGGATGCAAATTTAATATTCCGAGTTTTTGCGGCTGCGAGAAGACCGAGCGCAGCAACAAAAGACGCAGCAACGAGCGCGCTTATGAAAGGCAGCTGAATATTTACGTCCGCATAGCCTGCCCCGTGAACAGTGCCCCCTGCAGAATATAATATAGAGTATCTGTCGAGGGCATATCCCAAGCCTTTCAGAACAAGTATCAGGAAGCCGAGTACAAGCAGGTGTGCCATTGCTTCCCTGCTGAATCTCGGTATTTCGAATTTCATTTGTGCGCTTATACCTCTCCGCCCTTCCAGAGCAATAAATCCTCCGAAGAGGAGGTAGATTCCTGAGATGATCAGTGTTAGGGTAACGATGCCAAAGAAGAGCACCCCCAAAACGAAGTTATAGAACGGCAGCGTAAAGAAATAAAAGGATATATCCCTGCTGAATATCGGATCAGCAATACCCCAAGGTACCTGACTCAAATATTGCAGGGTAACGTCCCAGCCAATGCTGGCAGCGAGTCCCATGAAAAAGCTGAAAAGGAGCAGCAACGCAAACGCCAGAGACGCAAACCTGAATTCCCTTTCCTCACCCCGCATTGATAGGGAGTTTTTCAGCGCAACGCGGAAATTCAAGAAACCCAAAACAAAGAAAAAAGCTGCGGCAATCGCTGCCAGTGCGAGTTTGGACTTGAGCACCGTTAAAAAGACGCTTAGATAACCTACTTCGATAAACCAGAGATATTCTGTGTAAAATCCTGCAAGTGCGGGAGTGAATAAGAAAA